>JAOUGF010000031.1 GCA_029857925.1 Gammaproteobacteria bacterium | reverse complement strand
GAAGACAGATGAAGAATATAAAATTGATAGGGCGGTGGGTGGAATATCCTTGACGAAATCCGTGCTGCCGTCATTTGCCGGGCCAGCTAGCGGGCCGCTCATCGTGCCATTCAAATATCGCTTGAATGACAAATCATTGACCGGTGAGTCTGCGATCGGATATTACGCAGGTTATCGTATTGAACCCAGGATCCCCTTAACTAACACCCGGGTGCCTCTATCTCCTTTTATTGCGGGTGGTTTGACGCAGATCAATATGGCGACCAATGGAGACACCGACAACAAAACGGGTGTCACTATCGCTGTAGGATTTCTGGTACAGAACTGGGCCGGGGTCAATATCGGTCTGGTTGGCGGGCAGGATAGAATTGGCAATGGCGCATGGGTACATGAAGGGAAAAACTGGGTAAGCTTTATGATAGGTTGGAACCTATAGGGTATTCGCAGCGAAAATAGCAAGGTAGCTCGGGGGCTGATATCTGGAGTTTATTGTCGGCGCCGATTAGATTGCATGAGTTGGGAAATCCGCTACGTGACTATTGCTCATAATTAGGGTCATTTTTGAAGCGAGTATGATCATCTAGAGAATATGGGCTTGGTATTGATGGAATGAGCCTCTTAGAAAAATCTGAAAGAGGCTCATCCAGACGCGCTAATAGAGCGTCAATCATAAAGAACTGAAATCGATCAAATGTATCCTCGAAGTGAATTCGATATGAATTATTTTTACCTTCCAACACCTGTTTCCAGCCTAACACATCATACCGCGCCAACCAGCTTCCCACAAAAAGCGTAATAATATCTATTAGGAATGCTGTTGAAGATAGTCCGTTGAATTTATGGTAGCCATGACGATTTCGAATCTTTTTTAGCTCCCCGCCAAAATTGAAATGAACTAGCTCATCGAGTGTTAGCTGTTTTATAGGCGCTCCTATTTCCGAAAATCCAAACTTTTCTAATAACTCACCTGCACCAGTTTGTGCTGTTGGTGGTTGAGAGTAGGTTACGAGATCAGAAAAACAATTGGGCTGCCCGGTCAATAAGAAACAAGTTGACGCTAGCCGTTGGAATTGCCCCACCTCATTCACTCCAATTATTGTTTCTCCGACATTTTTATTATAGCTGCATTTCAATCCATGATGTAGCTTGTCACCTTTCCAATCAAAAAAAGCACGTGTGTATACTCCGCATAAATGAACGCATGAATAATACAAAAGTATTGGTTTAATAATCTCATCAGAATTTTCAGCAAGTGCAGAAAAATTTAAGGCGGCATCTATTTTAATTGCTAGTTCTTCAGATGTCCTTTTTTCTAGCTTGGTTCGAAGTATTGGGCGAGGGCCAGATATCCCTAAATTTATTAGCTTATTGTAATAGTGTGTAATTTCGTCCCTATATTGGGTTTCCGGCAGTAACCAACTTCGACTGATATTGGTACTCATCAAAGTCGCGTGACTTATTTCTAGCCTATCATGCGCAGTGAAAGGGAGACGAAACTCTTGGCGTCGTTTCTTTATTATGGGCTTCGCTTGTAGGTCCATCAATTCAAACATAACTTAGCCTTTATATTTTTGGTTGCCGTATTGGCAAACATAGTATCAGCCCCAACATGGGGCGACAAAATACCCCACGCAGACCCCTTCCCCCAAACCTGCATTCAACCTAGGCATTGATCCCACTCTTTGACAAATGCATAATTTGCGAGAAAATTTTCGTCTATCGCTGTTTATAACATACGCCGCAGCGCGTAGGCGGTCAACGCGGCTGCAATATACCGGTTCAACGCCCCTGTACCGAAACACTTGTGCCCGCGTTGTCTACAAAAGAACTGGCGCAAGGGCAACCAAGCTCTTGCGCGCCAGGTAAAAACATTAAAAAATACACAAGAAATATAGCCATCTTGTCTGCGGTGTGCTAGTATGCACGGTTCGATTTCCTGATTACCCTCAATGCCGCGACAACTTTATATTAAAACGTTCGGTTGCCAGATGAATGAGTACGATTCCGCGAAGATTGCGGATGTGCTCGATGTAGCCCATGGGCTACAGTTGGTGGCAACCCCCGAAGAGGCCGATGTCCTCTTGTTGAATACCTGCTCTGTGCGTGAAAAGGCGCAGGAGAAGGTGTTTTCTGAACTCGGCCGTTGGCGCCCCCTCAAAGAATTGCGCCCCGATATCATTATCGGTGTAGGCGGTTGCGTGGCCAGCCAGGAAGGCGCCGCACTACAGCGCCGCGCGCCGTTTGTGGACATCGTGTTTGGCCCGCAAACGCTGCATCGCCTCCCCGAATTGATCGAGCAGGTGCAACGCACCCGTCGTTCGGTAATGGATATCTCGTTTCCCGAGATCGAAAAATTTGACCGCATGCCGGAGCCGCGTGCGACCGGTGCGACGGCGTTTGTGTCGGTGATGGAGGGGTGTAGCAAATACTGCACATTTTGCGTGGTACCCTATACGCGCGGTGAAGAGGTCAGCCGACCGTTTGACGACGTCGTCTCCGAGGTCGCGCAGCTTGCCGCACAGGGCGTGCGCGAGGTCACTTTGTTGGGTCAAAATGTCAATGCATACAGGGGTATAATGCACGACGGCGAGGTCAGTGACCTGGCCTTGTTGCTACACTATCTGGCGGGTATCGACGGCATCCAGCGCCTGCGGTACACCACGTCGCACCCGGTGGAACTGACCGACAGCCTGATCGACGCCTACCGCGAGATCCCGGCCTTGGTGAGCCATTTGCATCTCCCTGTACAAAGCGGTTCCGACCGCATCTTGGCGCAGATGAAGCGAGGTCATACCGCCCTGGAATATAAACACAAGATTCGCCGTTTACGTCAGATCCGCCCTGAACTGAGCCTGTCGTCAGACTTTATCGTCGGCTTTCCCGGCGAGACGGACGCCGATTTTGAGGCGACGATGAACCTCATCGCCGAGATCGGATTCGATCAATCCTTTAGTTTTATCTACAGCCCCCGCCCCGGCACACCCGCCGCGAGCCTGCCCGATGACGTGCCGATGGAAGTCAAGCGTGAACGCCTGGCCTTGTTGCAGCAACGCATCATTCAACAGGCGACCGAGATCTCGTTGCGTATGGTCGGTACCACACAATCGGTGTTGGTGGAAGGTCCGTCGCGCAAAGATGTGCGCCAGATGGCCGGTCGCACCGTTAATAATCGCGTCGTCAATTTCGATGGGGATGCCAAGTTGGCCGGGCAGTTTGTCCACCTCAAGATCACCGAGGCATTGCCCAATAGTCTGCGCGGGGTGAGGGTCTAACGTGGCCGTAACCAAGGCGTTGGGGATAGATCATACGGCGTTTGCCGAGGGTTTAGAGGTACGCTTAGACCCTGCCGATAATGCCCGTTTGGCACTGTTGTGCGGTCAATTCGACGAACACCTGCACCTTATCGAACGCACGCTGAATGTGCAATTGCATAGACGCGGACACGTGTTTCATATCCTGGGCGAACGCGGCGCGGCGCAGATCGCGCGCGCGGTGTTGTTGCGGCTTTATCGTGACACACAAACCGCGCCGCCGACGTTGGCCGAGGCACAGTTGGTGTTGCGTGAGCATCAGATCGACGCGGCGGCGGCCGAAACGCACACCGAAGACGAAGGCGGGCGGGTGCTGATACGCCGGGGTGTGGTGCAAGGTCGTGGCCACAAGCAACGCGCCTACATCCAAAATATCCGCAGCCACGACATCAGCTTCGGCATCGGGCCCGCCGGCACCGGCAAGACCTATCTTGCCGTCGCCAGCGCCGTGGAGGCGTTGGAAAAGGAGCGCGTGCGGCGTTTGGTATTGACGCGCCCGGCGGTCGAGGCCGGTGAACGCTTAGGTTTTTTGCCCGGCGACATGGCGCAGAAGATCGACCCCTATTTACGTCCGTTGTACGACGCCTTATATGAAATGCTGGGTTTTGATCAGGTCGCGCGTTTGATAGAGCGTCATGTGATCGAGATCGCGCCACTCGCGTTTATGCGCGGTCGCACGTTGAACGAATCGTTTATTATTCTGGACGAGGCGCAAAACACCACGCCTGAACAAATGAAGATGTTTTTGACGCGTATCGGCTTCGGTTCGAAGGTGGTGATTACCGGTGATGTCACGCAGACCGATTTACCCGCGCACAAGACCTCGGGCCTGCGCCATGCGACGCAGGTGTTGCAAGACGTGGAAGGCATAGCGTTCAGTTTTTTCAGCGCCCATGATGTCGTGCGTCACCCGTTGGTGCAGCGCGTGGTGACCGCCTATGAGCGTGTCGAAGCGGCGGCGCAGGAAACGGTATGACGTATTTTATCGACGTGCAGTTTGCATTGGACAAACCGCCCGCGCACGTGCCCGGACCCGCGACGTTCAGTCATTGGGCGCGCACCGCGTTGCGCGAACACGCAGACGCGGCGGAGTTGACGGTGCGCGTCGTGGACGCCGCTGAAATGGTGCAGCTCAATCAGGATTATCGCGGCAAAGACGGCACCACGAATGTGCTGTCGTTTCCGATTGAAGATCTGCCCGACCCGGAATTGGCGTTGTTGGGCGATGTGGTCATCTGTGCCGATGTGGTCGCCGCAGAGGCCGCCGCGCAACGCAAGCCGGTCGAGGCGCATTGGGCGCACATGACGGTGCACGGCGTCTTGCATCTATTGGGCTATGATCATATAAACGATGACGACGCGCGCCTGATGGAGGCGCGAGAAGTTAAAATTTTAACCTCCTTGGGGTATACGGATCCTTATCTCACGATGGACACATTATGAAAGAAGGCCGACCTAGTAACGGGCCGGAAGCGCGTTCTTGGTTAGAACGCATCAGTCAGGCCCTGTTGATTGAACCAAAAGATCGCGCGCAGCTGGTCGAATTGTTGCGCGACGCAGAGGGGCGCAACCTGCTCGAGGCCGATTCATTGGCGATGATCGAGGGCGTGCTGCAAGTCTCCGAGATGCAGGTGCGCGATATCATGATCCCGCGCACCAAGATGGTGGTCGTGCATCGCGACGAATCCCCTTTGCACTATCTTCCAATCCTGCTCGAAACCCGCCACTCGCGTTTCCCGGTCATAGGCGATAATCGCGACGAGGTCGTCGGTATCCTGCTGGCCAAAGATCTGCTGACCTATTTTGCGCAAGACGACAAAGAAGGTTTTGATATCCGCGACGTGTTGCGCCCGGCGGTGTTTATCCCGGAATCCAAGCGTTTGAACGTGTTATTGCGCGAATTTCGCTTGAGCCGCAATCATATGGCCATCGTGGTCGATGAATACGGCGGCGTTTCCGGTTTGGTGACGATTGAGGACGTGTTAGAACAAATCGTCGGCGATATCGCCGATGAATACGATGTCGATGAAGATACGAATATCATGCAACACGGCAGTGTATATACCGTAAAGGCGCTGACACCGGTCGAGGATTTTAACGACTATTTTTCCGCGCACCTGAGCGATGAATATTATGATACCGTTGGCGGTTTGGTGACTAACGCGTTTGGGCATTTGCCAAAGCGCGGTGAGAGCGTGGATATCGATCTGTTTAGATTTAAGATACTACGCGCCGACAACCGTCGCGTGCATTTGTTGCAGGTGTCTGAAATCAAGGGCACGGCGATAGACGAAGGCGGTCACTAGGGCACCTCTAGTTTGTTTGTAGCGTGGGCGGCCGCACTGGGTGTGGCGCCCGCTGAATTCATGATAAAACCACTCACCGGCGCGCGTTTATGACCCCTTATTGGCAAATGTTCCTCGCAGCACTTCATTCCCCCTCGCACAACATTTGGCAAGCTTGGCGTGGTCGACTCCTCGCGCTGATCGCGGGTGCGTTATTGCCATTGGCATTTGCGCCGTACTATGTGGTACCGCTGGCGGTGTTGTCGCCGGTCGCGTTATGGCTGGCGGTGCGCGGCGTATCGACCAAGATCGCGTGGGGACGCGGATGGTGGTTTGGGCTGGGTATGTTTGGCGTGGGCACCTCGTGGATCTACGTCTCTATCCACGATTTCGGTTATACCGATGTCTGGTTGGCCGTGGTGTTGACCGGCGGGTTCGCGGCGTTTTTGGCGCTGTTCCCAGCAAGTTTGGCCTGGGCGTGGGCGAAAACGATGCAAAACTTGTCACCTACTATGCAGCGTTGGGCACCGTTAAGCGTGTTACCTGCGGCGTGGGTGCTATGGGAATGGGTGCGCGGATGGATTTTGACCGGGTTCCCATGGCTGAATCTGGGTTATACGCAGCTTCATACGCCGTTGGCCGGGTGGGCGCCCGTGATCGGTGTTTATGGCCTTTCGTTGTGGGTGGCGTGGTCGGGTGGGGCCTTGCAGATGGCATTGGTCGACCCTTCAGCGCGCGTGCGACGCGCGCTGTGGGGCGCGCTGGCGGCAGTTTGGGTCGGCGGTTACGCGTTGACCTGGGTGCCCTGGACGCATGATGTCGGTGGACCGCTGAAGGTCAGCCTGATTCAGGGGAATGTCTCGCAACACATTAAATGGTCACCGCAAAATCTTTCACGCACGATAGATTTGTATGGCGGGCTCACACTCGCGCACCTCGACAGTGACGTGATTGTGTGGCCGGAAACGGCCTTGCCGTTGTTTTATCACGAATCAGCACCCCTATTACAGCAAATCAGTGAGGCGACCGCAGCCAAAGGCTCGGCGGTATTGATCGGCCTGCCGGTGCAGCAACAAGAAAGCGGCGAATTTTATAATGGCGTGGTGTCGCTGCGCCCGCAAACCGAATTTTATTTCAAGCGCCACTTGGTACCGTTCGGTGATTACTTGCCGATGTCCGACTGGCTGCGCGGCCTGATCAATTTTTTCAACCTGCCGATGTCAAATTTTAGCCGCGGTGACGATCAAACGCCGCCGGTTTTGCATGCCGCTGGTCATATCGCAGGCATCACCATTTGTTATGAAGACGCCTTCGGTGAAGAGGTCATACGCGGTCTGCCGCAGGCGGATTATCTCGTAAACATGAGTAATGACGCGTGGTGGGGCGATTCCATGGGGCCGCATCAACACCTGCAAATCGCCGCGATGCGTGCGCTGGAGACGGGGCGCTATTTGGCGCGCGCGACGAATACCGGCATCACCGCCGTGGTCGATCCGCACGGGGACATAGTGGCACGTATTCCGCAATTTGTGACAGAGGTGTTGACCACGCAAATCCAACCCCGCCAGGGTAAAACCCCTTATGTTTACATCGGGAATAACCTGGTAGTCATCTTGTGTATCGGGCTATGGGTAGGGGTGGGTATGCTAGGTCGCCGACGGTCATCTTAAAACGTGATGGAGTTCGCAATATTTTTATGTTTTTTGCGGTTCAGTCTTGTTTAAGCCTTCGGGTGCCACTATTTAGTTGTAAGGCGGTTCAACCGATAACATTTTAGAGGCGCGCGTGAGCGTGCTACCACAGGAGGGTAAGCCATGGGTATGATGACTATCGACCTTGTGACTGGCGAAGTGACCACCTCGGAGGTAAGCCCCAAGCAAGAACGGGTAACACCTAACGCGTCTATTCCGTTTCCACAACCTGCGCTGCAACCCTATGTTGCCCCAGTCGCTACACCGACCCCACAAATGCCGGGGGGATTAGCGAAGGTGGACGTGGACAAGTTTATCGACAAGATGCAGAAGTAACACGCAGCGTTTTAGTTCGCGGACGTCGGCCGCACAAACCTCGCGGCCGATATTGAATTGGTTTTAAAAGGGTGTCCTTGATGGGCGCCCTTTGTTGTTTTGGGGTTACCCTTCCATCGTGTGTAACCTTACCTCGCCTCTATCCCCATCGCCCCCCACATCCACCGCGCGTTGGTGTAAAATCAGGCCATCAAGATAGGGCGAGAGGCCTCGGTGGAACAGTTTAAGGGTACGACGATCTTATGTGTGCGCCGCAAGGGCAAGGTGGTGTTGGCCGGTGACGGCCAGGTGACCTTCGGTAGCACGGTCATGAAAAGCAATGCCCGCAAGGTGCGGCGCCTGTATAACGACAAGGTGTTGGCGGGGTTTGCGGGCGGCACCGCCGACGCGTTCACGTTGTTTGAACGGTTTGAGGCCAAGCTCGAAAAACATTCCGGCAATCTGACCCGTTCCGCAGTGGAGTTGGCGAAGGATTGGCGTACCGATCGTATGTTGCGGCGTTTAGAGGCGATGTTGGCGGTCGCGGATCGCGGGCAATCCTTAATCATTACCGGCAATGGCGACGTGCTAGACCCCGAGCGCGGCCTGATCGCGATCGGTTCCGGCGGCGCCTATGCGCAGGCGGCCGCACGCGCACTGCTCGAAAACACCGATCTCGATGCATTGACCATTGTAGAGCGTGCGATGAGTATCGCGGCGGATATTTGCATCTATACGAATCAGCAATTTTCCATAGAAACCTTAGACAGTGATTGAGGATGTTTTAGTATGTCGGCGATGACGCCACGCGAAATCGTGCAAGAATTAGATAAACACATCATCGGGCAGGCGGATGCCAAACGCGCCGTCGCGATTGCATTGCGCAATCGCTGGCGCCGTGGGCAGGTCAACGAGGCGATGCGTCACGAGATCACGCCCAAAAATATTTTGTTGATCGGGCCCACTGGCGTCGGCAAGACGGAAATCGCACGGCGTTTGGCCAAGCTTGCGCACGCGCCGTTTGTTAAAGTGGAGGCGACTAAGTTTACCGAAGTCGGGTATGTCGGGCGCGATGTCGAGACCATCATCCGCGACTTGATGGACGTCGCGATCAAAATGGCACGTGAAGACGCGATGAGCAAGGTGCGGCACCGTGCCGAAGAGGCCGCCGAGGAGCGTGTGTTAGAGGCCTTGTTGCCGCGTCCGCGAACTAACATCAGTCATGTCGGCGACAGCGATCACGCGGACTCCTCAATGACGGATACGCGGCAAAAATTCCGCAAAATGCTGCGCGAAGGCAAGTTGGACGACAAAGAAATCAGCGTCGATGTTGCGGTGCAGGCGGTGGGCGTAGAGATCATGTCGCCGCCGGGCATGGAAGAAATGAGCGGTCAACTGCAAAGCCTGTTTCAAAACCTGTCCGGCACGCGCACCAAGCAACGACGTATGCGCGTGCAGGAGGCGATGCGCCGTTTGACCGACGACGAGGCCGCCAAGTTGATTAATGAAGATGAAATCAAGGCGCTCGCGCTGCAGGCGGTGGAACAAAACGGCATCGTGTTCATCGACGAAATCGACAAGGTGTGTAAGCGCTCCGAACACGGCGGGGCGGATGTCTCGCGCGAGGGCGTGCAACGCGACTTATTGCCGTTGGTGGAAGGTTCTACGGTCAGCACCAAGCACGGTATGGTGCGCACCGATCATATCTTGTTTATCGCGTCCGGCGCGTTTCACTTCGCGAAGCCGTCGGACATGATCCCGGAATTACAAGGCCGCTTACCGATACGCGTGGAATTGCAGCCGCTGACGGCGCACGATTTTGTGCGTGTGCTGACCGAACCGGATGCGTCGCTGACCAAGCAATACGCCGCGTTGCTGGCGACGGAAGGTGTAGATGTCGTGTTTGAAGAAGGCGGCATACAACGCCTGGCGGAGATCGCCTGGGAAGTGAACGAACGCACGGAAAATATCGGCGCGCGACGCTTGCACACCGTGATAGAGCGATTGCTGGAAAGCGTGTCTTACGAGGCCGCCGATCGCGCCGGGCAAACGGTGACGGTCACGCGCGCCTATGTGGATGAACAAATCGGTAATTTGGTGAAGAACGAAGATTTATCGCGTTATATTTTGTAATTTTGTGTTGAATGGAGAGTGCTATGCCCGGTCCAGTGCCAGTAGATATTAAATTGCACCAAACATCCAAGGTGCTTGAGGTTGCGTTCGACGACGGCGCGCATTTTAATCTACCTTGCGAATTCTTGCGTGTGTATTCACCGTCCGCTGAAGTGCGCGGTCACGGCCCAGGCGAAGAGGTATTGCAATTGGGTAAGCAGGACGTGAATATAGAGGCGATCGAGCCGATGGGCATGTATGCGATCAAGCTTAAGTTTACCGACGGCCATGATACCGGCATCTATTCGTATGAATTGTTGTATGAATACGGTAAGCATAAGGATCAATTGTGGCAGGAATATCTAGATAAATTGCGCGCCGCCGGTCACAAACGCAATTAACCAAGCTTAACGCAGAGGACGCCATGAGCCAAGACAAAACGCCCGCCGAACCCAGTGTAGATTTCGGTTACGAACGCGTGCCGGTGTCAGGCAAGGCGCGGCGCGTCGCCGAGGTCTTTCATTCCGTCGCCGATAAATATGACGTCATGAATGATTTGATGTCGATGGGCGTGCACCGGTTGTGGAAACGCTATGCGATATGGGCCAGTCAGGTGCATCACGGGCAACGCGTGCTCGACTTGGCGGGCGGCACCGGTGATCTGGCATCGCAATTTGCTGAGCGGGTCGGGTCGCAAGGCGAGGTGGTGTTGGCCGATATCAACGCCGCAATGCTCGCGCGTGGGCGTCAACGCATGGTCAACGACGGTTGGGTCGGCAATGTGCGTTACGCGCAGGTCAACGCCGAGTGCCTGCCGTTCCCGGACAATTATTTTGATTGCATCACCATCGCGTTTGGGTTGCGCAACGTCACGCACAAAGACCGCGCGTTGCGTTCGATGTTGCGCGTGGTGAAACCCGGTGGACGGGTGTTGGTGTTGGAATTCAGCAAACCTGTGGTGCCCGGTTTAAAGCCGATCTACGACGCCTATTCGTTCAGCGTATTGCCAAGGCTAGGTAAATTAATCGCCGGGGACGCGGGGAGTTACAAATACCTCGCCGAATCCATACGCATGCATCCGGATCAGCCCACGCTGAAGAACATGATGGTGGACGCGGGCTTCGAACGTTGCGATTATTTCAATTTAAGCGGCGGGATAGTCGCGCTGCATCGCGGTTACAAATTATGACGGGTTATCGCTACGCCGGGTTTTGGCGGCGCGTCGCCGCGTTCGCGATCGATGCGGGCCTAGTGTTTTTAGTGACCGGCGTCGCGCAGCTTTTTACACTGGCATTGGCAATGTTACCGCAGGCGTTGGCGGCCGACGCGCGCATCCACATCCAAACCGACTGGGCCACACAATTGGGTGTCGCGGCGGTCACGCTGGTGGCGTGGGTGAAATTTTTCGGCACGCCAGGAAAATTATTGCTCGATTGTTATGTCGTGGATGCCGCAACCGGGCAGCGTGTGACGTGGCGTCAGGCGGCCATGCGTTATGTCGGCTATTTGTTGGCGTTGTTGCCGATGGGATTGGGTTTTCTA
>JAOUGF010000474.1 GCA_029857925.1 Gammaproteobacteria bacterium | reverse complement strand
TCGCCGCGGGCCTTGAAGGTGTATTCGAAAGTCATGCGCGCTCCTTGTGCGGTTTATTTCGTGACGAAAACAGCGATCTTTTCAATCGCGACTCACCCCCTGCGCGACCAACAAACCAAAGCCCCGATCACTGACCGGCACGTACCAAGCGCACATATTCGGGGACACTGCGGTTGCCACCGCTGACAGAGCCGGTGTTGAAGCTAACGATCCAGACAATGTAGGTTAATGTGGCGTCTGGCGTAGCCGAAAAAAAATAGCTTGCCGGTGTCGTCGGAAAGGCTGCCCCGTCGATTGCGGGATTACTAACGCCTTTATCAACAATGCTCGCAAGCTCCTTCACATTGGGCAGGCGCCAGGCAACACCCGTGTTGGCTGCTTCGCTGGCGGCACGCACCAAGGCGGCCTCGTGGGTAAATTGCACCACCGCCCCTGTGGGTGCAGTACAGGTGTCACCGCTCACGGTCTGGCTAAGCATCATGCCCTCTGCGCACCGTCGCCAAATCAGCCCGGTTTTGATGTCGGTGACCTCGCTGCCATCAGTGGAAACCGAATATGGTTGGGCGACAGACACACCCGGCAACAGGCATAGTAGGCCGCTCAAAAAAAAGGAAGCGTGCAATAACCTTTTCATGTGTACGATCTCAGCGATGAAGAATAAGTGAGTGTAAACACACAATACCCCTTTTGGCCTAACGACCATTGACGTTGGGACAAAGCCGTTCCCGAAATTCGCTATCAATCAGGGATAGCGCCCGTTTCTTCCTTCTATTACCTAAAACTTTTACCGACCGGTGCGCACTAAACGCGCAAAGCTGTTGCTATCGCGGCTGTAAGTGTTGACATCACCCAATTGGAACGCAACGCCCCATGCGGAGCCCGCTTTACCAACGGCGGGCGAAGCCGACCAATTTAGGTATCCAAACGTGTTGCTAAACCACGCAGTATCTATAGTTGGCCCCGGACTCGCTACAGCATAATCCACGATACTCTGCAATTCGTCGGCGGTGGGTAGTCGCCAATCGTTAAAACCGCATAATCCGCTGACATTCACCGCGTTTTTAAAACCTACGCTATTGGTGGCTGAATCAATCTCGGCTTGGGTAGGCGCAACGAAAGTATACGTCGCTCTATCATATTTTTGCAGTGCGGTGGTGCTGTCGTAATTAGTGTAGGTTTTGACCCAATCACGCAGGCCGCCGCCAGTGGTCTTCACCTCCCACATCAAGCCGGTTACGTTGTCCAGCGTACACCCCCAATCCGTGAGATTGTTCCCTAACGCCGCGGTGGCTAGACAAGTGCCTGAACCCGCCAATTGGCCGTTGTTGCACACCTTTGTGAAACTGAAACCCAGCTTGCCATCGGCGTTACTGTTGGTGGCCGCGCTCGCATCGCGGCCGACCATGCCGTCTTGCGCGGGGTTTAATGTGAGTGCCCCGGCATTAGGATTGGTAGGGGTGCTAGTGCTGGTGCAACTCACAATTACATCGCTGCCCTTTTCATAACACAGGCTGGCTGTGATGCCGGTGTCGTTAATTTTGGTCGTGGAAGAAATAATATTTACTGCGCCGACATTTGCGCTGTTGATTGTTACGTTGACACCGGGTGGATTAAACATATAACCCGTTTTCGTTGGCGTCACCGTGTAACCACCATTCACCAACCCTGCAAACGAATAGTTGCCACTCGTATCGGTGACGACAGATGTTGTCGCCGTACCCTTTAAAGTGACCGTCACCCCCGCCGCAATCGCGCCACTCACCGTGCCTGAAATGCTGTGCGTAAGTACCGTCAAGGCGACTTTGTTGGATGTGATCAAATTATTATAGGCGGCCGTGATGCTGGCGCTTCCGCCCGCTTGGCCTGTCACCGCACCGGCTTGGGTGACCGTCGCGATCGCTGGCGCGTCGGTGGCCCAGAGTAATTGGCCATTGCTGAGGGAGAAACTGTTGTTATCGCTGAAGGTGCCGGTGGCGGTGAGCGGAACCGTGGTCTGTCCTTTTTCTACGGAGACACTGGCAGGGCTGAGTGTGATAGCCGTTAACGACGGCACCGCGATGACATTTTTGGAAACAACGGCGGAACCGATTTTGGCCCCTTGCGTGGCCGTAGGCGTCACTTCGACCGAGATGCTCTTGCCGGTATCGTCGAGCGTTAACACATAATTGGATTGAGTAGCTTTCGCTATGGCTGCGCCATTGCGCAGCCAACGATAGGTGCTTGCGCCTAGCGGGTCGCCCTCGGGGTCGGCAACCGTGAAGTTGCTGGTGCCTAACTGAGACCCTGGTTTGTCACCATTAGGCGCATTCAACATGACAACAGACAACGTGTTGGCGTCCAACACCGGCGGCAAATTCACTGGCACCACCGCTGCAGAAGTAACGGCCGTGCCTACACCGTTGTAATTGTCTTTTGGCGTCACGGTCACCGTAATCGACGCGCCGATATCTGCTTTTACCAAGGTGTAATCTTTTGCCGTTCCGAGGGCCGTTGTGCCTGTGGTGGTAATCCTATTCCACTGAAAGGCGCTGGCGTCCGCATCGCCATCGGGGTCTTTGAAATTTCCGGTGTAACTCGCGGTGAGCACCTGGTTAATCGATGGCGTGCCCACAATGTCCACCTGAGTGATGCTGGGCGCGCTGTTGCTCACTGAGAGCGGTGTTTGGGACGTAACCGCCGCACCG
>JAOUGF010000473.1 GCA_029857925.1 Gammaproteobacteria bacterium | reverse complement strand
GCGAGGTCAGTCCACGCCCGCATGACACCGGCATGGTGACGATGATGTCGCAATATTTAAGCGAGTTCGAATTGCATGCGCGTGCGATTCTAGGGCTGCCCGTAGACACGCGTTTGAGTCAGTCCGCCGCCAGCGCAGTGATCTACGGTGGCATCGACGCGAAGGGCATCGTCTATGAAGGCGTGGCCCAAGCATTGGCGGAGCCGGGGACGGACCTACGCCTGTTCGGTAAACCGGAGTCCTTTGTGAAGCGTCGTATGGGTGTCGCGCTGGCGAGCGGTGCGACCGTGGATGAGGCCCGCCAGCGTGCAAAACGCGCGGCGGGGACGGTCAGACCGCAGGCCGCGCCTAAATAATTGCCGAAACTGCGTGCCAGTTCACAAGTATTTTAATCGTAACATATTGATATGTAAAGAATAAATATTGAATTCGCATGCAGGTAGGAATACCTAGCCAATTCAGCGGCTTGGCCTATACGCAACCGCTCAAATGCGGCTGGTAGCAGACGCTATCCAAGGGATGAACGATCTCCGTAGAGGCGTCGGTACCCATGTCGATATTTGATATCAGTCTGACCGGCTTATACGCCGCGCAAAGTCGCTTGCGTACCACCGCGAATAATATCGCCAATGTCAACACGCCGGGCTTTAAACGCGCGCGTGTCGATGTGGTGGACAATGGCCAGTCATTTGCGGCCCAAGGCGGGGCGCGTGTCGCCGCAGTCAGCAGCCAATATGCGCAGGGCCAACTCGACTTCACCGCCAATAGTTTAGACTTGGCGATTACCGGGCCCGGCTTTTTTCGCTTGAATGATAATGGGAATGCGGTCTATTCCCGCGCAGGCACGTTTCAACTGGATGGCCAGGGCTATCTGGTCAATTCATCCGCGATGCGCTTGTCCGCGTTTCAGGTGGACGCCGCAGGTAACCCTACCAGCCAAATCGGTGATGTGCAAATTCGTGCGACCGCGAGTGCACCACAGGCGACGACGCAAGTCACACTGAATGCCAATCTCGATGCCACCGCCACCAGCCCGGCGGCGGCCTTTAATGCGGGAAATCCCGCCTCGTATAATTTTCAAACGACGACCACGGTGCAAGACAGCCTGGGCGCCAATCATCAACTCGACGTGTATTACACCAAAAATGCCGCCACCAATAGCTGGGATGTGTACACGGCAGTGGACGGCAATACGCAGCCCGGCGTGACGACGATACAATTTGATAGCGCGGGTAAGTTGACCGCACCCGCGACCGGAAACATCAGCTTGCCGACGGTGACCCCTGCGACGGGCGCCGCACCGATGAATATCGCGCTCAATGTCGGTGCCGTTACGCAGTTGGCCGCGCCGTCCAGCGTGAGTACGATCGCCCAGGACGGCAGCCGCGGCGGCGCCAGTTTGAGCGGTGTGGCGATAGATAATCAGGGCAATATCATGGCGCGCTATGCCGACGGCCAGGTCACCAACGTTGGGCGCGTAGCGATGGCGAATTTCCCGAATCCACAGGATTTGCTATTGCTCGGTGGCGGCGTGGTCGCCGCGAGCGCAGGCTCCGGCGCTGCAGTGTACGGTGGCGCAGGTGACGGCGGTCTCGGCGAAATCCAAGGCGGCGCGTTAGAGTCTTCGAATGTCAACTTGGAAGAAGAACTGGTGAACTTGCTGCAAGCCAAACAGGCCTATATGGCGAACGCCAAGGTGATACGTACCGAGTCGCAGACCCTCGGAACCTTATTCAAGGCAATGGCATAAGCTAGAGAGGGCAGGTAGGGTAAACGGTGGTGCCCAGACCGGAGTCGAACATTTAATATAAACTATTGAATTTTAAAATTATAATAGATTCGATTTTTACCTGTTGCCCCCCATAGTTGTCCCTTGGTCGCCGGGGTTGGCGGTTTGGCTTTTCAATGCATTGCCGTATATATTTGAGAGTGGGTTGTTTTTTTAATAGCGAAATATCATATCAAAGATCGGTCATCCCGATTCCCCCCTTGTAGAAACCCAATGATCTGAGCCTCAGTAAATCACTTTTACATGTCCGCTCTCTCCCCTGAAAGCGGGTTTTCTTTGGTAGTGAAAGCGTGGGCCAGTAGTGATAACCAATTGATATTTATTGAAACCCTAAAGTAATGTTGAATAATATCCGATATATGTTTATTATTAGACTATATCTAGCGAGGAGCTTGTCATGTCAAACGCCCGTAGAATCGACATACCCCCGGAAGACGTCGACTTGTCGACGGAAGAAAGCCGCTCAGACCTGGGTCAGCTGGTCATGCGGCTATTTGAACATTGGAATCTCGATACCACGGCCCAGCTCTCCTTATTAGGGCTTAGCCCCAATAGTCGTGCCTTGTTGACCCGTTATCGCGAGGGCGCGGCGGTACCGGGTACGCGTGACACCCTGGACCGCATTGGCTGGCTGTTATCCATACACAAGGCGTTGCGCTTATTGTATCCCTACAATGCCGATCTTCTGTATGGCTGGATTAAACGTCGCAACACGGCCTTCGACGGCCGTACGCCGTTGGAGGTGATGACGGAGCAAGGGTTGATCGGCATCGCGCGCGTGGCGCGGTATCTCGATTGGCAGCGCGGTCGGTAGTCATGACGCTGTTCGATACGACGCGCGATTTCGACGATGACTTGGTGCGCAATATCGTATCGTTACGCACGTCGCAAGATTTGTTC
>JAOUGF010000472.1 GCA_029857925.1 Gammaproteobacteria bacterium | reverse complement strand
AATTTCCACCTCATTGGTGCTGGTGCCGCCTTGGCCGCCGTTCTGTGTGATCGGCAGTTGTTTGATCTCTTTGATCGTCTCGCCGAGTTTGCCGTAGAAGCGTTCTTCGCTGCCGGCCTGGTGGGTGACGGTGACGATGCGACCGGCGCGGTTGAACGCGGCGCCCGGCGCGCCATAGGTGTAGGCGATGTCGTTGCCGGGGTAGGTCGGGCTGTGGATGGCCGCGAGGCGGTTGATGTCGTAGTCGTAGGTCAGCGCCTGGCCCTTGCCGCGGGCGCGCAGGTTGGCGGTGGTCTTTTGGATGAGGTTGCCCATCAGGTCATAACCCATCTCGACGCGGCCGGTGTCGGGGTTGTCGAGCGCGGTGCGGCGGCCCAGCGCGTCGTAGCTGACGCGGGTTTTGTTGCCTTTGGCGTCGATGACCTGGGTGATTTGTTTCAACGGGTCGTAGGCATAGCGCGTGGTGATTGGATTTGTTGGTGAGCGCTAGTCAAAATATGTCGAGACCGACCCCATTTATTTTTTTTCGCCGAGTTTGCCGTAGTAGCGTTCTTCGCTACCCGCTTGGTGGGTGACGGTGACGATGCGGTGGTGAGTCGAACAATACGCGCAAATAGTGATGCACATAGCAAGACCTTCCCCCTTGGTTCTTGGCTTTCGCTGACCCCTTGGTTTTCGGAATTGGAAACAGATTCATCATTGGAAGCCAGCCTTGTAGACGTTTCAAATCCTCTTCGGAGAGGAGCGTGTGCCGGTGTCGGCCTTACAATGATTTCACGCAGTTACACAGCTCGATTGACAGACCCGCAGAACCCGGTGGCACCGTATTTATAACTTCCCTTTTAACCCAATTGCCACCCGAATCGTGGCAATTCCCGTATAAATTAGCAACGCGCCACCTATTATATACACGAACAATATACTAAAAAACGCGGTTGTATTCTCATTTATTAACGCAATTATTTCTGCTCTTCGAGTAGCAAAAGTAATTTTGCCAAAAAAAACTCCCTTGGTAGCCAACCAAAGGCACAACACACCTAGCCCAGTCTGAATTAAACCAGCCAATTTCCACATCATTGAGGCACCATATTCAATGAATGTTTACCAACAAGCTCTTCCATAAAAAGACAAGCGAAAAATCAAAGCTATACATTCACACAACCAACAAATAGGCATACTGAACGCTGCTTACTTGCCATTGCCAATTTTTTTTTGCATTCTAAATATCCGAGACAAAACCAGAATAAACAAAATAACCTGAATCAGCAAAACAAGATATAAATAGAACTTTAGCCCAATAATAAATCCATGTTGCACACCGAATGCTACCGCTAATAAAACGCAAATCAACAACAACTGGGCGTCTAGTTTTAGATAAAATTCAAAAATAATCTTAATTTCCTCTTTTCTATATTTATCAAACATTTTCAATCCCCACCAAATATTTTCTGAGTGATGGATGCCGCCGTATCAGACACTGTTTTAGCGACCTCTTGTGAAAACGTAGTTTTTGCTTCCGCAGCCTCCCCAACCATCGCACCCCTGGTTGTATCCGAGACATGCGACGCAATGCCACCTTTAGCTGCCATTTTTTCTAATGTCGCGGCCGTTGCATTAGAAATCTTAGCCCCGACACCCGAACCGACAGTTCCCGCAGCTGCGGCGATTGCCACTTTTCCGGGTTCTGGTTCTTTGCCGTTTAACAAGCTCGTACTTGCTTCGCCCGTGGCATTTGCAATGCCACCTGCAGTTGCGGTCAGTGTAACAGCCTTTTCGGCGGTGATTGTTCCTTTTATTGCCGCCGAAGCCAGGCGGCCGGCAATTCCACCTGTAACTGCGCCCACAGCGGCGTTTACACCCACCGCAGTCCAATCTACTGTATCGATACTCTTGCCGGTTGCCAATTGTGCAGCCAACTCAATTCCCGCACCAATAGCCGCGCCAATTAAACCAAAATTTCCGTCCGGGTCTTGCATTATGATCGGACGATTGTGTGAATACGTGTAGAGCGCTAAGTTCCTTGTTTCGAACACAGTGCCAACGATTCCATCTTTTAAATATTCACTCCCCCCCGTCGGCAAATACTTCTCCAAAATGGGATCCGGCGACTGCCACACACTCGTCCTTGGATCGTAGTAACGCGCGCCGAAGTAGTAGAGCCCCGTCTCACTGTCGAGTTCTTTGGAAGTAAACAAATACGGCGACACCTTATCATTCCCACCGTTCTGCACCCACGTCTCACCAAACGGGAAGTATTCCACTTGTTCGTGCAGTGTGCCGTCTTCGTTGGTGACCATAGCTGTCGATCCTAAATGATCCGGATGGTAGTAGTACACACGCTCATCCGTCGGGCCGATGACGATGATTTGGTCGTTGTTTAACGTGCCATCCGCGTTTTGGATCGGCGCGTTGGGATCGACCGTCATTGATCCATCGCCGCCCTGGTAATACGGACTGTTCGGATCCGAGAGTAGATATTTCAGATTCGGATTTTTATACACGTTCTGCGCCACTTCGTTTGCGCGTTCGCTACGGTGTTCCAGGCCTTGGCCGGGGAAGTTGCCTTCCTCGAATTTGCCATTGCCTTTTCCGTTGCCTTTATCATTGGTGTTGCGCTTGCCCTTGTCGGCATTTTTCTCTTGGCCCAAATGCTTGCCTTGGTCGGTGTGTTCTTTATCGCGACCGTTCGCTTGA
>JAOUGF010000471.1 GCA_029857925.1 Gammaproteobacteria bacterium | reverse complement strand
CATGGGGGTCGAAGTCGCGATCGGCATAGTCATTGATCGCGCAGCCTGCGGATCGCATCAGCACGACGCCGAGCACGAATACGATCAGGTTACGCGCGTCCGGCATCCCACCTGCGGCAAACCACAATGCCCATAACGTAGGCCACAACAGCAATAATATGCCTACCGGGCGGTGCAAACGCACCAACAGCGCATAATTCATTAGGCGTGTTTGCCAAGTCATCGTAGCGATGGAACTCCTGGGTTGCGCGGGTGACGGTGCAACATCGTTAGGGCACGGATAAAAAATACTCGGACACCAACAGCGGCGCCGCGCCTGACATAAACAACGAACGCCTGCCCCACAGTGGGCCTTCGATAGTGCCAGTCGGCCATGTTACTGGAATTCCTTGCGGCAGACGTGCCACCCGCACCGCACCGCGTTGCACACGACGATCCGCAAACAATACATCACCCAGCGCGCGATTGCCCAGCCGCGTCAGATGGCGACGCGCCGCGACGGTCGCCGGTGGCAGCACGGTGCGCGCGAAAATGACCACCCGGTCGGCACAGCTTAGCTCCACCTGGCGCACAAAGCCGCGCACACGCAGGTCCATGTCCAACGCTTGGCGTTCCGCACGCGTGATGCGCCCCCAGGCGTGGGCGGTCACGCGCACGCTGACACGCCCGGCACAATGTGCACGTAACTTGCGCGTTAAAGATCCGCGTTCCAATAACCAGCTACGCAAGGCCGCCGGAATCGCACAGTGTTCTATGCTGGCGCCATTGCGCCAGTACTCGGTCTTCCAATCAGTCATATCGTAATGGATACTCAAAAACAGGGCCGTAGAAACCACGCACATATTGCTTACGGTCACGTCGTCGCAGTATGCGTTGCCAAGGAGGTGTGTTATACCTCACTAAATTGATGTCCTTGGCGCACCCAGCGTTGCAACAACGGTGCGACGGCCTCCGGGTGGTGATGTAACATCGTGTCCGCTGCCTGCGCGACCTTTGGTAATAGTGCGGCGTCGCGTGATAAATCCGCGATATGAAATTGCACCAGGCCGGTCTGGCGTGTCCCTAAGACCTCTCCCGGGCCGCGTAATTCCAGGTCGCGCCGTGCGATCTCAAACCCGTCTTGGGTTTGGCGTAAGGTCTCAAGGC
Organism: Gammaproteobacteria bacterium; assembly: GCA_029857925.1. Taxonomy (GTDB): domain Bacteria; phylum Pseudomonadota; class Gammaproteobacteria; order S012-40; family S012-40; genus CAKKRP01. Next base: position 1,549 of record JAOUGF010000471.1, on the reverse strand, counting down.
GTTCTCGGGCCTGCATCCCCAGCGGGCTGCGGAACAAAAGCACACACGTACTCTTGACCTCGCCGCGTCCGACGCGGCCGCGCAGCTGGTGTAATTGCGCAAGTCCCAGACGCTCGGCGTTTTCGATGATCATCAGGCTGGCATTGGGCACATCCACGCCGACCTCGATGACCGTCGTCGCGACCAGCAATTGCACCGCGCCCGCCTTGAACTCGGCCATTGTCGTCTCTTTTTCCTGCGCCTTCATGCGGCCATGGATGAGGGCCACGCGCATGCCCGGCAGCGCGGCGGCGAGTTGAGTCGCGGTGTCTTCGGCGGCCTGCGCCATTAACACCTCGGACGCCTCGATCAACGTACATACCCAATAGGCCTGGCGGCCCTCGCGCAACGCGGTAAAAATGCGTTGTACGACCTCGTCACGGCGGCGTTCGGGGATCGCGACGGTGTCGATCGGGAGGCGGCCGCGCGGCAGTTCATCGATGACGGAGACGTCCAGGTCGGCGTAGGCGGTCATCGCCAGCGTGCGCGGGATAGGCGTCGCGGTCATCACCAATTGGTGGGGGGCGAAGTGGGCGCGGCCCTTTTCACGCAACGCGAGGCGCTGATGCACACCAAAACGATGTTGTTCGTCGATAATCACCAGGCCTAATGTCGCGAACGTGACCTCATCTTGGAATAAGGCGTGCGTGCCTACGATGACAGCGACTTGGCCGTTGGCGATGGTCTCGAGCAGCGTCGCGCGTATCTTGCCTTTTACGCGCCCGGCCAACCAAGCGACCTGCACCCCCAACGGGATAAACCAGCGCTGCAGCGTTTGATAGTGTTGTTCCGATAATAATTCGGTGGGCGCCATGAAGGCGACTTGTGCGCCGCTGGCCACGGCCTGCAGTGCCGCGAGCGCGGCCACGACGGTCTTGCCGGAACCGACATCCCCTTGTACCAGGCGTAACATCGGTAGCGGTGCGGCCAAGTCCGCAATGACCTCCGCGATCACGCGCTGTTGGGCGGTGGTGAGGGCAAAGGGCAGAGATTGGAGCAGGCGTTGGCGGAGTGTCGCGTCGCCCGCCAACGCCGGGGCGTTACGTTCGCGTATGCGCTGGCGGAGTTGCCGCAGGCCGATTTGAAAGGCCATGAGTTCTTCAAATGCGAGACGCCGTAACGCCGGGTGCGCGCCGGATTCAAGCGCGGACAACGCGACATCCGGGGGCGGCTGGTGGACGGTCTTGAGTGCCTCGGTGAGCGCCATCAAACCCCATTGATCGCGCATCGCGTCGGGCAATAATTCGGCGGGCGCGCGCGCGGGGTCGTCGAGACGGGTGAGGGCTTGTTCCACCAAGCGACGCAACAGAGGTTGATGCAGGCCTTCAGTCGCAGGGTAGATCGGCGTGAGGCGCTCCGCAACCGGTACCGGCTGTTCAGGGTCTATAATGCGGTATTCCGGGTGGGTGATCTCCAGGCCGAGCGGCCCACGTCTTGCCTCGCCAAAACCGCGCAGGTGTGCGCCGACGACTAGGGCCTCTTGTTGTGCGGTATTAAAATGAAAAAAACG
>JAOUGF010000469.1 GCA_029857925.1 Gammaproteobacteria bacterium | reverse complement strand
TGAAATCCACGTAACCTATACGCTTTCGAGTTAAATTGAGGACGGACAATAGCTGTCCGTCCTTTCGGAATAACCGTCTGCTGGCGGTTATATATTTATTTGGTAGTGAATGACCATACCGTGCTGGTGCTGCTCAATCCGCGGCCATCCTCGGCCACGACCTTCCAGTAATAGGTTGTCGTTGGCATTAAAGTGCTGACCAGTTTAGTGGCGGTGTTCGACGGAGGTGTCGCTGGTGGAAGATTGCCTCCACAACCGCTGGAAATGAACAAAAGGCCTACGGTCATCGCATTGAGTGCATACCGCTGACGACGGGCGGCGACACCAATTAATCCCAGGATCAGGATGCCGGAGCCGCCGCCGAGACTTGCGATCAAATTCAGTGGAATATCAGCCTTTGCGATTACGGAGGGTGTGCAACCGGTGAATGCCGCGTTATCACAGTAATACAATTTGTAGCTTACGGTATCGCCATCGATGTCCGTGACCCTGTTCCATTTAAATGTTACGGCGGTGCCGTCAACATTGGAGGAATTGTCTGTAGGCGATATTAAAACCACCGTCCCTGGCGCGTGATTCACCGTCTCGTTTTCGACGACCGTTAATGTTGCACTGGCGGTGCCTACACTGGCGCCTAGGCCGTTGGTCAGGCCAATGTTGATAGTCTCGTCAGCTTCATAAACTGTGTCGTCCAGCACAGAAATCGTAAATGTTTTACTGGCGCTGTCGCCGTCGGCCCAGGAGACAGTGCCAGAGGTGGCCGTATAATCGCTGCCAGCCGTTGCAGTGCCGTCGGATGTTGAAAAATCTACGCTAACCACGCCGACGCTTCCGTTGGTACGCGTTACGGTAATCGTTGCGATGGCGGCATTTTCCGCAATGCTATAAGTCGTCGCTGACAACGAAATCATGCCAGGGCCATCGTTGTCGTTGATCGTCAACGTAGTAACTGCGGTGTCTGATGTCGCGCCACCAATCGCGTTGGACAAGAGCACACTGAGGTTTTCGTTAATTTCTGCGACGCTATCGTTTGTGATTGGAACCGAAATCGTTTTACTGGCGGCATCGCCGTCGGCCCAATTCAACGTGCCGGAGGTAAAGGTATAATCCGAACCCGCAGCGGCGGTGCCATCCGATGTTGCGTAGGTAATGCCTACGCTGCCCGTACTACCGCCGACGCGGTCTACAATAATGCTGGCCGTGCCCACATTTTCGTTTACCACATAAGTACTGGCATTGAATTGCAGCACACCGGCCGCCGCCACGGCGGTGACATTGATGTTAACGGTAGCGGTTGTCGAAAGATTTGCATCGTCGGTGACGGTCAATTGAAATGTCAGCGTGCCCGTCACATTCGGCGCAAAGAACGTCGGTCCGGCGACATTGGGGTTGGATAACGTAACGGCGGTGCCTGCGATTTGAGTCCAATTGTATTTCAACGTACCGCCATCCGGGTCTGTGCCGCTGCCACTGAGGGTGACCAGGGTGTTTCCATTCACATTTTGCGTGGCACCCGCGTTTGCGGTCGGTGCGCCGGTATCGAGTTTCCAACGCCACGCCTTGCCTGCCGTAAGATTGCTGGAGGCGGTATCATAACTTTGCGACACCCCTCGCACCCAGTCTACCTGCAAGCCCACCGTGGCCGTGGCGGCGGAGGCATCTGTGGCCATATAATGCAATTCTACGTCTGACGAACCGGCGGTAAAAACGGCTTGCACTTGTACCGGGTTGCCGGTCGTGGTTTGTACGCCTTTCCATTCCAAGATTACTTCACCCACCGGCACCGTGCCTGAGTTGTACCAGGCCCACGCGCGCGCGCCGTCTCCCGCTGCGGTCAAGTTCAGCTCGTCCCAGTAGGCGGCGATCAAGGTTTCAAAGGCTTCATTTGGCAACGGCGTATTGATTCCGGTGAACTGCGTCCCACTCGGAATATTTAGCATCGCGATGCCTTTATTCGTCATGTATAAGTTACTGGTCGCAATTCCTCCATAGTAGATATTGAAAAACCCCGTCCAGCTGTTCATGCCAAGATACGAACTGTCCGTCAACTGAAAATACCCGCTTGCATCTGTACGCGGGTTATATGCAATCGCAGTCGGTGCGCGATACGGGGTCAGCGTGCTGGTATTGGATTGAACAGTGACGGTCAGCGTTTGGCCATTGCTAAACGTGAGCGTGTAGACGCCTGCGGCGGGTGCCGTCCAATAACCGGAATAAATTCCGTCGCCGATCACTTCATCAAATCCTAGTCCATCATCTTGTAAGGTCACGGTGCTGACGGCGCCACCGCTTGTTGTCACCGTTATCGCACCCGCGGGTACCGCGCAGTTGATATGCATCGCGGCCAAGCCAAGCTTGGTGCCGGAAATTTTTGTCACACTGGTGCTTTGCGGAAATAACACCGAAGTGACGGTTTGACCGCTACACGATGTCGCCCCCGTGCCGTTGCTATCCCACGCACGCACGCGTCTACCGGTCGTGGTGACGCCGTTCAATGCGGTTGTCGGTGTGCCGCTCGAAACCACTAAATTTTTGATTGCCTTCCAATCACGCGAGGGGTCCTGTGCCGCCACCAATGCAACCAGACCGGCAACATGCGGCGCAGCCATCGATGTGCCTTGTTTGTAACCATAGGTGTTGCCGGGGGTGGTACTGTAAATATTGGTGCCGGGTGCCCCTACATGCACCGTACGCAG
>JAOUGF010000470.1 GCA_029857925.1 Gammaproteobacteria bacterium | reverse complement strand
GGTATAATTGAAGCCATTGGAGCGTGAATTTATGAAAAGACAGCAAAAGCATTATACGCCAGAATTTCGGGCCGAAGCGGTAAAATTAGTGTTAGAGCAAGGGCTTACGCAGGAAGAAGCGGCGAATCGCTTGTCGATGCCCAAGGGGACGTTGGGCCGCTGGGTGATAGATGCCCAGAAAGGCAAGGTACCTGTTGAGGCCGGTACACCCTCGGTGGCTGAGCTAGTGGCGGAAAACGCGAGGCTGCGCAAGGCGTTGGCGAAGGCCGAAATGGAGCGCGAGATTTTAAAAAAAGCCACGGCGTACTTTGCCAAGGAATCGTAGAGCGATTTGCGTTTGTGAAGCGCTGGGAAGGCGTCTACCCGGTGGAAACATCGAGAGCTTGTAGGGATTGTTGGTCAATCGGCCTTTAGGTGTCATTCCGGGTTTGGCGTTTGCCGAACCAGAGGGACAGTGCGGCGGTTAGAGATTCAAAGTTTTTCAAAGTATACCCCTTCGATATCGTGAATATTAGAGAGGTTTGACACTAAAGGCAGTAAAGTCGCGGTAGCAACGGCCCTTATGGCTAGGATTATAGGGGAATTTATTGTACATTGCTGGACACAAAAAACGAAACCGAGGGAGTTTTGCCTGTCAATGCGAAGCGTGACGATGGGCGGTGAGCTAACCCCCCGGTAAAACTATCTCTTCGACTTCAACTATTCGCCTTTGCGGTGCGCAGGGCTACGCCGGAAGCTGACATGGCAATCAAAAAATCCGAACTCTATTCCTCCCTCTGGTCCAGTTGCGATGAATTGCGCGGCGGCATGGATGCCAGCCAATACAAAGATTATGTGCTGGCCATGCTGTTCATCAAATACATCAGCGACAAATACGCCGGGCAAAAATACGCTCCCATTACGATCCCCAAGGGCGCGAGTTTTCGCGATATGGTGGCGCTAAAGGGCCACCCCGAAATCGGCGACAGGATCAATAAACATATCATTGGCCCTCTGGCGAACGAGAATAAGTTGTCCGACATGCCGGACTTCAACGACGCCAACAAGCTAGGCACCGGCAACGAAAAGGTCGAGCGCCTGACCAATTTGATCGCGATCTTCGAAAACCCGGCGCTGGATTTTTCCAAGAACCGCGCCGACGGCGACGATATCTTGGGCGATGCCTATGAATATCTGATGCGCCACTTTGCGACCGAAAGCGGCAAGAGCAAGGGCCAGTTTTACACCCCCGCCGAGGTCAGCCAAGTGATCGCGCGGATTTTGGACATCCGCAACGCCAACACCAGCGCCGACACCACGGTCTATGACCCCACCTGCGGCTCGGGGTCGTTGTTGCTGAAGGTTGCCGACGAGGCGCGCACCGAGGTCACGCTGTATGGCCAGGAAAAAGACGCCGCCACCAGCGGTTTGGCGCGCATGAACATGATCTTGCACGACAACCCGCTCGCCACGGTGTTGCAAGGCAACACACTGGCCGACCCCAAGTTCAAGGACGGCGGCAGTCTAAAAACCTTCGACTATGTGGTCGCCAATCCGCCGTTTTCCGATAAGCGTTGGACGACCGGCTTCGACCCGGTGCATGACGAACACCAACGCTACCAACCCTACGGCGTGCCCCCGGCCAAGCAGGGCGATTATGGTTATTTGTTGCACATCGTGCGTTCGCTGAAGCCCACCGGCAAGGGCGCGTGCATTTTGCCGCACGGCGTGTTGTTCCGGGGCGGTTCGGAGGCCGAGATACGCCGCAATCTGGTGCGCAAGGGTTATATCAAGGGCATCATCGGTCTGCCCGCCAATTTGTTTTACGGCACCGGCATCCCCGCGTGCATCGTGTTCATCGACAAACAAGACGCCACCGCGCGCAAAGGTATTTTTCTGATCGACGCCAGCGGCGGCTATATGAAAGACGGCCCCAAGAATCGCCTGCGCGCGATGGACATCCACAAGATCGTCGACACCTTCAAAAAACAGCTCGACGTGCCCAAATACGCGCGCATGGTGCCGTTCGCGGAGATCGAGAAAAACGAATTCAATTTGAACCTGCCGCGCTACATCGACAGTCAAACGCCGGAAGACAAACAAGACATCGAAGGCCACCTGAAGGGCGGCATCCCGCAAGCGGATGTCGATACGCTGGGCGCCTATTGGGCCATCTGCCCGAAACTGAAAACCACGCTGTTCAAAGCCAACCGCCCCGGTTACGTCGATCTCGCCGTAGACAAAGGCGCGATCAAAACCACCATCTACCAACACCCGGAATTCACCGCCTTCATAACCGGCATGAACCAGCACTTCGCGGCGTGGCGCGAGCGCGCGGCGCAGGAATTGCGCAAACTCGGGCCGGGCATGCACCCGAAGGAAGTCATCGCCGCGATGTCGGAGGATTTGCTCGCGTATTACCAACGCAAGCCGCTGATCGACGCCTACGATGTCTACCAACATCTGTTGGACTATTGGGCCGCGACGATGCAAGACGATTGCTATTTGATCGACAGCGACGGCTGGAAGGCCGAGACCTATCGCGTGATCGAGAAAGATAAAAAGGGCAAGGAAAAAGACAAGGGCTGGGCCTGCGACCTGATCCCCAAACCGCTGATCGTCGCGCGCTACTACGCCAACGAACAGGCCGCGCTGGATCAACACACCGCCGACCTGGAAGGCACCAGCGCCAAACTCGCCGAACTGGAAGAAGAGCA
>JAOUGF010000468.1 GCA_029857925.1 Gammaproteobacteria bacterium | reverse complement strand
TACCGCCAGGCTGCAACTATTTACCTCTCAATGGTCATTTTTCGCGGCAATACTTGCCGCTAAATCAAAATAAAAAATATTCAGTCTTGTGGTGTCCAAAAAAACGCGCCGTTTTATTAGTTAAAAGCGCGTTTTTTTAAGAAAAAACAGAAGTGGCAAACACTTTGCTATGTTCTAGTACATGGATCCGTAATTGTATTTATGGACAAACATTTTTCACATAGCAAACGACTGTTGAGGGTATTCAGATGCCTCAAGTAATTAATACAAACATCATGTCACTAAACGCGCAGCGTAACTTGAATCAATCTCAAGACGCGTTGCGAACCTCGTTGCAAAGATTGTCTTCGGGGTTGCGCATCAACAGCGCTAAAGATGACGCCGCAGGATTGGCGATATCCGAAAGATTTACCACTCAGGTCAGAGGGCTAACAGTCGCCGAAAGAAACTCTAACGACGGTATATCGTTGTCGCAGGTCGCAGAAGGATCGCTGGCCGAAGCGACCAACATTTTGCAACGCGTACGCGAACTGGCCGTCCAATCCATGAATGCGACGAACTCTTCGAGTGATCGTCAAGCGCTGAATTCGGAAGTCTCGCAATTGGTCGCGGAATTGGAACGCATCGCGACGGCGGCGGAATTTAACGGCCAGAAAATTTTAGACGGTACTTTCGGTACCGCGGTGTTTCAGGTCGGCGCGAACGTAAACCAAGTGATCATTGCAACAACCAATAATTTCAGGACCGCCAACTATGGCGATTATCGCGTATGGGGATATGGTACGACCGCCGCGAGTACATCCGTCGTGGCGTCGGCCCGATTTACCACGGGAACGCTTATTATTACGTCACCGCAGGGTGTCGCCACTATCGCATCGGCGACGGGTGATAGCGCCAAAAAGGTTGCGAATAATGTTAACTTGTATACCGATGTCACAGGTGTGAAGGCATTTGCCGAGACGAATGCACAGGTCACTTTTGCGACATCCGGCGCCTATTCGCTGATGTTGCAGTCAAACAACGTCATTCCACTGAATGTCAGTTTCGCATTGACTGCCCCTAATAGTGTAGATGCATTGACATCGGCGGTGACCGCGATCAACGACTTTACTTCGCGCACCGGCGTGGTGGCAGAGGTGAAACCGGACGGTACTGCGATAATTTTGCATCATTATGATGGTGAAAATATTACGTTGACGGATACCACTTATACCAATGCCGGCAATGTCGTCGTGCAAGGCGTTACGCCGGCGGGCGTCACCGTCGGCGCGGCCGTTACGTTGGCCAACAACGCCGCCGCCGCCGCAGTCGTTGATAAGGCCTATGTTGAAGGGCAAGTGATATTCGATTCGCAGCGCACTTTTACGCTGCAATGGGGCGTGCCGACGCAAACGGGCGTGGTCATTTCCGCGTCCACGGAGGCGTCCATACTTCAACAGGTGTCGAGTTTGGATATATCAAACGTCTATAATTCCAAATTGTCTTTGGCGATTGCAGATGCGGCGATCGGCCAGATATCCAGTCAACGCGCGCGATTTGGCGCGTTGCAAAGCCGCTTCGAATCTACGATACGCAACTTGCAAACCAGTGTTGAAAATCTAAGCGCTGCGCGTTCGCGCATTCGGGATGCGGACTTTGCGATCGAAACGGCGGAATTGACGCGCACGCAAATCCTGCAACAGGCGGGCACTGCAATGTTGGCGCAGGCGAATCAGATCCCGCAGAACGTATTGACGCTGTTGAGGTAGCATCCTAATAGCCATTAATTTCATATATATAAACTATTAATCCATCTTATCACTTAAGGTGGCCACTCAAGGCCCTTTAAGTTTTCTGTCGAAGGCGCCGTTAACCAAGACTGGTAGCGGTGAATGCCTTCCGTGTGTCGGCATATCCGCTGAGTACAACGACCGTGCGTATCGCCAAGGACAGTATGAGGGCGATACGCACGGCCAGTCGGAGTTATAGTCATGCCGCAAATTATTAATACTAATATCATGTCCTTGAATGCGCAGCGAAATTTGAATAGTTCGCAAAACGCATTGAGGACATCTTTGCAACGTTTGTCCTCGGGTTTACGTATCAATAGCGCACGCGACGATGCGGCCGGTTTGGCCATTGTCGAGCGCTTTTCTTCGCAGATTCGTGGTTTGAGCCGTGCTGAACTGAATGCCAACGACGGTGTGTCACTCGCACAGGTCGCGGAAGGTGGTTTGTTCGAAGCCGGTAATATCTTGCAACGTGTGCGTGAGTTGGCGGTGCAGTCCATCAATGCCACCAACTCCTCTTCAGATCGTCAAGCGTTGAACTCTGAAGTAACGCAGTTGACCGCGGAACTTGAACGTATTGCGCGTTCATCCGAGTTCAACGGCCAGAAGATATTGGACGGTTCGTTTGGTACGGCGTTCTTCCAAGTCGGCGCCAACGCCAACCAAACCATCATCATGAGTACAGGTAACTTTACGACGAATAACTACGGTGACTACCGTGTCGTTGGTTATGCAAGCACCGCCGTGGCCACTGCGACAGCAGCCCTTTCGCGTTCTACAGTGGGTACGCTGATCATCACGTCACCGCTCGGCATTGCGACCATCGCGACTGTGGATGGCAATTCCGCAGGCACCGTGGCGGCAAACGTCAATCTGTGGACACCGACCACAGGTGTCGAGGCATTTGCGGAAACAACGGCGGAAATGACG
>JAOUGF010000467.1 GCA_029857925.1 Gammaproteobacteria bacterium | reverse complement strand
GAGATGCTGCAATGCGATGTCTATCGCCGCGTCCGCCAATGCGCTCAATTCGCCTAACGTCTCGTCCAACGGTGCAGACAAATTGAGGTCACGCCACGCGATGCGGATCATTTCACGGCGCCGCCACACACGCAGCTCGCGCATCAACGTCTCTTCATCCTTGCACGCGGCAAAGCGCAGCTGCGCGGTTTGTTGATAGTGATGCGCGGGATATGCGCGTAACAGATCGCCACTGTGCCAGAGTTCGCCGACGACCGCCGGATAACGCACACTGGTATGCGCGATAAATTCACTCATCGCGCACGCGTTCACCCAGTCCGTTGCAAACGCGGGATCGCCATCGGGCACTGCGTGTGTATCGGCCACGAGGCCATTTGCATAGCGGTTTAACAGTTCGTGTAACGCGGAGGGTTGTTGTGCGATCGCACGGGTATAGGCGTCAGGTAGGGTCATGGTTGCGCTGTTCGACGTGGCTTTAGATGCCTTCAGACTACTGCGCCCAACCCTACACTGCAAGTGAAAATTCTAAGCAACTCAAGGGTAAATCTAACGCGCCCGCTGCCGATAACCCACATAAGACTACCAGCTTCCAGGGAATTACATCCATAACCTTATGGATCTTTCACATTACTGCAAATTGATGCTGCAAATGGAGGCCTCCGACCTCTTTTTAACCACCGGCGCCCACCCCAGCGTCAAGGTGCATGGCGTCATGCGTCCCCTAGACCAACCCATCTTGCTACCCGATCAAGTCAAGGCCTTGGCCTACCAGATCATGCGCGAAGACCAAATCGCGAACTTTGAGACCTATCCTGAAGTGAATTTGGCGATCTCCCAACCGAAGGTCGGGCGCTTTCGCGTGAATGTATTCCGCCAACGCAATCAAGTGGCGATGGTCGTGCGCCATATCAAAACTGTTATCCCCAAGGTCGCGGAATTGGGCCTGCCCCCGGTGTTATTAAAACTTATCACCCAACCGCGCGGCCTGATCTTGGTCGTGGGCAGTACCGGTTCGGGCAAGTCTACGACGATGGCCTCGCTGATCGGGCATCGCAATGAACACGTGCCAGGGCATATCGTTACCATAGAAGACCCCATCGAATATATACACGATCATCGTAAATCCATCGTCAATCAACGCGAGGTGGGCATCGACACGCAAAGCGTAGGGGACGCGCTCAAAAACACCTTACGCCAGGCGCCGGACATGATTATGATCGGCGAGATCCGCGACAGCGAAACGATGGAACATGCGATCACCTTTTCGCAAACCGGGCACTTGGTGATCGCGTCTATGCATGCCGACAACGCAGTGGTCGCGTTTGAACGCATCGTGAATTTTTTTCCCGAAAATCGCCGCGCGTGGTTGTTAATGGATTTAGCCTATAACATACGCGGTATAGTATCGCAGCGATTGATACAAGCAAACACCGGCCAACGCGTGTTGGTCGCTGAGATGTTGCTGTCGACACCCTTGGCCGCCGACATCATACACAAAGGGGAATTTACGCGGCTGCGTGAAATCATGGAAAGGTCCACGGACCTCGGCATGCAGACATTTGATGACGCGATCTATGCACTCTACAAAAACAACACCATCAGCCTAGAGGATGCGTTACACAATTCAGATTCACCGAACAATTTACGCCTGCGCATCAATATCGAAAAGGCCGCGGACACCACCGCGCCAAAACTGAGCATAGACGAAGGCACGGAACGGCACCTTTCAAACCATACAAACAACGGAAAATAGCGCCGGTCAATCTCGGCGTTGCACAATCAACTGCGCGACGTTTCTTAAACCCTGCGCGGCATCACCGACGCGCCCCTCTTCGCGATAATAAATGACGTGCAGCCCGTTGAACAGTTGCAGCAATTCATTCGGGGTGAGACGAAATTGCAGATTTTTCGGCGCCTGGGCGTCCACCGTCTCTTGGACAAAGGTTTGGTAAAAAAGCAGGCCGCCCGGACGCAGCGCGGCACGCAGTTGCGGCGCCAAACGCCGTTCTAAATAATGGCTGACTACGATCACGTCAAACGCGCCGGGCGGCACATCTTCCTGCGTAAAATCGACGGTTTGGCCGCGCAGATTCAAGGTCTGTGCATGCGCATAGTCGTTGATACGTTGCACCGCAACGTCGGAGATATCCAACGCGGTTGTGTCTAAACCGCGGCGCGCCAACCACAATGCATTGCCGCCCAAGCCGCTGGCGACATCCAACGCAGCACCCGCCGTCGGTAACAAATGGGCAAATTCGCGCAGCAGCGCACAAGGCTCGGCAGTGCCCGGCGTTTTTTCTTGATAAATGTTGTTCCACTTGTTACGCGATTGTGTATCGGCCATGCGGTTATCCACCCTTTTCCAACAATGCGTAAAAAAAGCCGTCCATGCCGTGCTCACCGGGCAACACCTGCGCGCCGCTACCCGTATCCTGCGCCCACGGCGCGACGAAGGTCACTTGCCGGGCATCGGGTGTGCGTCGCAAAAACGCGGCGATCTGTAATGCGTTTTCACTCGGCAATATCGAGCAGGTGGCGTATAACATGCGTCCGCCGGGCGCGAGCAGCGGCCACAACGTGTCGAGCAGGCGCGATTGTTCGGCCGCCAGCGTGACGATATCCTCCGCGCGGCGCAAATATTTTATATCGGGGTTGCGACGGATGACCCCGGTACCAGAACAAGGCGCGTCCACCAATATG
>JAOUGF010000466.1 GCA_029857925.1 Gammaproteobacteria bacterium | reverse complement strand
CGACACATCTAAGTCTGCGAGTTCACGCGCAATATGATCGGCGTTGATCGCGCGCACGTCGTGGCCTGCGCTGCGCCACGCATGCAGGTGTTCTTGATAACTGGGGTGTATTATGCCGACACGGCAACGTGCGCGCAGCTGTGGGAGAATTTGCAACGCCGCTTGCGATCCCGCAGTGGCGAGCGTATGCGCGGACCCGTAGTAGGTACACGCGACGCGTTCCAACGCATCTTCGTCTTCAGGCAAACGTTGCCAACACTCGGTGGGAATGGCGGGCACCGGCCAACCGTTGGGATTGATGCCGGTGGACAGGTCTATCCAATCCGTGAGCGGGATGCGAAATTGTGCCGCCGCCGCACGCAACCGACCACCATGATGTAACAGCTGCGTTGCGTCAGTGGACATAGGACGCCGAAATAAATGTGACGACTACAATTACCAACAGCCACCACAGCATCGCACGGCGCAGTAAATATATGGCGCTATGGATGTCGCCAGTTCGCGGTTCACGCCCCACGCCCAACGCAGGACGTTGTTGCGGTGTGCCGTGATAGATTGCGGCGCCCCCCAATAAAATGCCCAAACTGCCTGCACCCGCCGCCATCACCGGCCCCGCGTTGGGGCTTTTCCAATGCACACCTTGGCTGCGCCAACACGCCAATCCGTTACGCAGTTGTCCGGCAAGGCTGTACGACAGTGCGGTTAAACGCGCAGGCACATAATTCATAACGTCGTCGAGCCGCGCGGCGGCCCAGCCGAAATGCAAATACCGAGAATTTTTATAACCCCACATCGCATCCAACGTGTTCACAAGTCGAAACGCGATCGCGCCTGGCGCGCCAAAGATTAAAAACCAAAACAACGCACCGAACACCGCATCATTACCGTTTTCCAAAACGGATTCTACCGTCGCCTTGCTGACCTCGGCGGTTGTTAATGTGTGCGTGTCGCGGCTGACCATCATCCCCACCGCGTTGCGCGCCGTCGCAACGTCGCCGCTATGCAAATGATTCGAAACCTTGAACGCGTGTTCTTCTAGGCTGCGCCATCCGATCACGAGGTACAACGCGATAATCTCGACGAGGGCGGGCAAAAACTGCGTGAGCACGCTGGCGGCGATCACGATGGGCAGCACGGCAAACACGACGCTAACTATGCCTCGCCAGCGGTTTTGTGTGTCGCTGGGATCATACATCACACGCTCTATGTGTTGCACGAGTTGGCCAAACCCCACCAGCGGATGCCAGCGCGTCGGTTCACCCAACAGCCTATCCAACACTAAGGCCGCGATGACGATGTAAACGCTGTACATGATTACAATTCTATACCGCGTTGCGCGCCGACACCCGCGCGAAACGCGTGTTTGATGTCTTGCATCTCGGTCACGGTGTCGGCGGCGTCGATGATTTCCTGCGGCGCGGCGCGGCCCGTGATCACGACATGTTGCTGGGGGGGGCGATTTTTGAGTGCCGCGACGACATCGTCTACGGGGACGTAGCGATGTTTTAGTGCGATATTGAGTTCATCTAATACGACCAAATCGACAGAGGCATCCGCTAAAAATTCTTTGGCCTTGGCCCATGCCTTCATTGCGGTAGCGGTGTCACGTTCGCGGTCTTGAGTATCCCAAGTATAGCCTTCGCCCATCACGTGGTAATCCACCTCGGGAAAGCGTCGGAAAAAAGTTTCCTCACCGGTGGAAAACGAACCTTTGATAAACTGCACCACGGCCACGCGCATATTGTGGCCCAGCGCGCGCGCGACCATGCCGAAGGCCGAGCTGCTTTTACCTTTACCATTGCCGGTATTGACGACGACCACGCCGCGGTCAATATTGGCCTCTGCGATGCGCGTGTCGATGTGCGCCTTTTTACGCTGCATACGGTTGCGATGACCATTGTTATCTGCGGTCACGCGGCACCGCCATAAGGGATGTGTGTGTAGGGATGATACATAGAACCCTCCGTGATGACGGAGAGGGGCGCACGGGGGCGGCGATACACGCAAGACCAACCGCGCGCATCGCCCTCCGCAATGCCGAGTAAAGTCGTTCAGGCCGGTCTCCGGGCTCACGAGCCTGGTCGCATCGCGACCTGCGTCCAGCGCCTTCCCGTTTGCACAGTGGCGTATGCTGGCTGTACTCGTTTACCGTTGCGGGGGCAGCGTAGGCTCGCGTCGATGACGTCCCTACTTCCCGTTTCATCCGTTGGGCACACGCCCTCGGGACACCTGATCGCGGCAGTATAACCGAAATTGTCTAGCGATCATATTCCGGCGTAGACTGAATCTTGTGGATACTCAAATCGGCGCCTTCGTATTCCTGTTCTTGGCTCAAACGCAAGCCCACTGCGGCTTTTAATCCGCCATACACGATCAATCCACCCACTACGCCAATCACGATGGCCAGTCCGGTGCCCAAGAGTTGCGCAGTAAACGACACACCGCCAACGCCGCCGAACGCCTTCAACCCAAAGATGCCTGCGGCCAACCCGCCCCAAGTGCCGCACAGGCCGTGCAACGGCCACACGCCCAACACATCGTCTATCTTCCAGCGATTTTGCGTCCACGTGAACAGCCACACAAACATGCCACCGGCGACGACGCCGGTTAGCAATGCACCAATTGGGTGCATTAGGTCTGAGCCCGCGCATACCGCAACCAGACCTGCTAACGGGCCATTATGTAAAAAGCAAGGGTCATTTCTGCC
>JAOUGF010000030.1 GCA_029857925.1 Gammaproteobacteria bacterium | reverse complement strand
GGCCAATGCAGGTAACGCAGCGATAGCCAACACGCTTATTAAGGCCAATTTCGCGAACTTCATACCCTTCTCCTGTGTTTAAACAATAAGTCCAAAATACACCCTACCACGCGCGGGCGACAAATAGTTCTATTTTCACCTCGCGCCCCTCATCCTAAGCGGTTTAGCGCTTTTTTGCTACCTGCTTGGCTTTATTTTTCGCGCCCAACAGCATTACTTGTGCGCTGCCTATGCCACGCGGATCGGACGCCGCCAATACCCGCTTGCGTTTACGATCCCAATAAATCGCCTGCATATTGCCGTATTTGAACGTCGTTTGTTCCAAACGATGACCGCGTTGACGCAGGCCTGCGATCACCAGACCAGGCAAGCCCCCTTCTTCATACTGCACCGCATCCGGCAAATATTGGTGATGATAACGCCCTTTCGCCACCCAAGAATCCGGTGCATGACCCTCGACCAGGTCTAGCACACCCAACAGCACCATGCTAATGATGCGGCTACCGCCCGGCGTCCCCAAAATTGCAACGCCGTCCGGCCCTTCGACAAAGGTCGGCGTCATGCTGGACAGCGGCCGCTTGCCCGGCGCAATCGCATTAGCCTCCGCGCCCACCAACCCAAAGCCGTTGGGCACACCCGGCTTGACTGAAAAATCGTCCATCTCGTCGTTCAACATCACGCCCGTGCCCGGCACCATAAACCCGGATCCAAACGGAAAATTAAGCGTTACCGTCGCCGCGACGCGGTTGCCGTCCTTGTCTAAAATCGAATAGTGTGTCGTGTGCGCGCCTTGTGGGGGCACTTCCGCCGTAGGCAAATCGCTGCTCGGCGTCGCGCGATCTAAACGAATCGCGGCGCGCAGTCCCGCGGCGTACCACGGATGAATCAAACGTTCCACCGGCACCTGCACAAATTCCGGATCGCCAAAATATTCCGCGCGATCGCGGTAGGCGCGGCGCATCGCCTCAATAATGAGGTGGGTACGCGCCGTGTCGTCTAGGCGCGGCAAATCGTATTCAGATAAAATATTTAGAATTTCGAGCAAGACCACACCGCCTGACGACGGCGGTGGCGCACTGACGATACGGAATCCGCGATAATTCCCGACGATGGGCTCGCGCAGTTTCACATCATAATTAAATAAATCATCGGTGGCCCATAAACCTCCCGCGCGGCGCACCTCGTCCACCAGTTGGGCACCGATAAACCCCTTATAAAAACCATCGCGGCCTTTATTCGCGATCGCCTCCAACGTATTGGCGAGGTCCAGCTGTTTGATTACAGTCCCCGGCACAGGGGCCTCATTGTTGACTAAGAACACGCTCGCCGCCGCCGGGTGCATACGCAATACATCCAAACGTGTCTTGACCATGCGCGTAAAATGATCTTCTATCGTGTAGCCTTCGCGCGCCAGGCGTATCGCGGGCGCTAAGGTTTTCGCAAGCGACAACTTGCCATAATTTTTCGCCAGATAGTCCAATGCCGCAGGCACCCCGGGGATGGCCGCCGCACGCGCACCGTCCAACGACGCATTCGGGATCACGTTACCCTCGCGGTCCAGATACATCGCGCGACGTGCGCCCAACGGCGCGGTCTCGCGTGCGTCCAAAAAGACATCTTCACGCGACTTGGCGTCGTGCAATAACCAAAAGCCGCCGCCACCTAGACCACTGCTAAACGGCTCGACGACCGCCAATGCCGCACTGACAGCCACCGCCGCGTCAAATGCGTTGCCACCGGCGGCGAGGATCTCATGCCCGGCCTCGGTGGCCAACGGGTGTGCCGATGCAATCGCAGACGCGGGGGGTTTGGCAGGCGCGGGGGCGGCCACGACGGGGCCAACGGCCAGCCAAACCGCGCCTAAAAGCGCGCCGTACCAACGACGCGTTTGTATCACATTCGCGGGATTAAGACGCTTTTTGCGTGAGTTTGAGGTATTTTTGATACAGCTGATCCTTGTCTTCGGGGATTCCGGGATCTTTAATAATGCAGTCAACAGGACACACCTCCACGCATTGTTGGTTGTCATAATGGCCTACGCATTCCGTGCATAGCGCGGGGTTAATCACATAATATTCATCCCCTTGCGAAATCGCCCCGTTGGGACATTCCGGCTCACACACGTCGCAATTGATACATTGATCATTGATTAATAAAGACATAACAACCTCTCTGGCGTCCACGGCCCCGGCCCTGGACTACACGCCCAAACCCTATATGCTACTGTATCGGCCGTCGTAATGCAGCTGCCACTTGGGGATGTACGAAGGGTGAAACGTCTCCTCCTAACGCCGCTATTTCTCGCACCAACGTTGAGGAAATAAAGGAATGATTTTCGGCCGGTGTCAAAAACACCGTTTCGATGCCCGGCGCGAGATGCCGATTCATGCTGGCGAGTTGAAATTCATATTCAAAGTCGGACACCGCGCGCAAGCCGCGCAGGATCACCTTGGCGTTCAGTGAGGTGACAAATTCCACCAATAGATTGTCAAACCCGCGCACCTCGACTTGCGGCAGGTCGGCGAGCACTTGTTGCGCCAATGCCACACGTTCCGCCAAACTGAAACGCGAACGTTTACTGGGGTTGGCCGCCACGGCGACGATGACCTTGTCAAACAATTGCACCGCACGCGTGACCAAGTCCGCATGGCCATTCGTCATCGGATCAAAGGTCCCAGGGTAAACCGCGGTAATTTTCATTGTGTGGTTTCCTCAATTGTATCGGTGCGCACCAAATGGTAACCGACCTGCCCGGCCTTGCGACTCCGCCAGACCGTCCACCCCATCGGTAGCGACAATTCCGTTAAGGTCGCTTCCGCCTCTATATAAACATAGGCATGCGGTGCAAGCCAAGCCCCCGCGACCAATTGTGCACAGACTTGAGAGACCCAACCTTGATGAAACGGCGGATCCAGAAACACGATATCAAACGGTGTTGCGGGCTGATTTAGATAGGTCATCGCCTGAGCGCACACGACCTGCAAGCCCTGCGCGCCCTCAGGAATGCCCAGCAAACGCGCCTGTGCTTGTAAATGCGCGGCCACTTGCGCATTGGCATCGACCGCCACCACCGCACGCGCATCGCGCGACCACGCCTCAAACCCCAAGGCGCCGCTGCCGGCAAAAAGGTCTAGGCAACGCGCGCCAGGCACCACGGCTTGCAACCAATTAAACAGGGTTTCACGCACGCGATCCGGGCTGGGCCTGACCCCTGGCACATTGGGCACGGCGATACGGCGGCTGCGCAAGCGACCGCCGATGACGCGTACCTGCTGCGGTCGCGGGTCTTTAAACCGGTCCGCTGCCAACGACCACCGTCACCATATTTGCGGGCACGACGCGACGCTTAAACGCGTCCTTTAGTTGCGCGAGCGTGACCGCGTTGATCTTGCTGACGTAGGTGTCTAGAAAATCCAACGGCAATTTATAGAATCCGATCACCGCCAAATATTGCACGATGCTCTTATTGCTGGCAATGCGCAGCGCGAATCCACCCGTGATATTCAGTTTGGCGTTGCGCAATTCCTCTTCCGTCGGTCCCTTTGTGACAAAATCGTTCAACGTCGCACGCATCACCTGCAATGCTTCCACCGCTTGCGAGGTGCGGGTCTGGAAACCCACAATAAACGGCCCTTCCGCGCGCATCGGCACGAAATGGCTATAGGCGCTATAGGCCAAACCGCGCTTTTCGCGAATTTGCTCACTCATCCGCGACACTAAGCCGTTGCCGCCCAAGATGTGATTGCCGACATACAATGCGAAATAATCGGGATCATTGCGCGTATAGGTGGGAAAACCCGATAGCACGTGCGTTTGCGACGAAGGAAACGCGACGCGTTGTTCGCGGCCACCGCCGACGTTATCCGCCGCCGGCAGACCGCTCGCTGACGCGCCCGCCGCAAGACCTTGGGTGATTTGTTCCGCCACGCGTTCGGCGTCGGCACGCGACAATGCGCCGACCATCGCGACGACCGCGTTCTTAGCGACATAGTATTGTTTGTAAAACGCCTGCACGTGATCGACGGATAACGCCTTCACCGTCTCTTCATCACCCGAGGGTTCCGTCGCGTAGGGATGCTGCCCATAGATCGCCGCGTAAAACGCCTTCTCCGTAACCGCATCCGGCGATTGTTTGGCCTGCGCCAGACCGATCAATGTCTGCTGGCGTACGCGTTCAAACTCTTTTTGCGGAAATTCAGGCTTCGCCAGTACTGTCGCGAAATTTTCCAATGCCGCGTTGAGTAATGGCGGGTCTGTCAGCGTGCGCAAGCCGACTACCGCCATATCGCGCTCTACGGTGGAACCATACGAGGCGCCGATATTTTCAAATCGCGCGGCGATTTCATTCGCATCCAACCCGCCCGCGCCTTCGTTCAACATATTATTGGTGAAGGATGCCAAACCGAACTTGCCGTTGTCGCGCGCGCTACCGGCGTCGAACACCAACTGCACATCCAACATCGGAAGGTCCGGCGCACTTACGAAATACACGCGCGCGCCGTTTGAGGTTTGCCATTGTTCGATCTTAGGCCCCGCCTGGGCGACACCCGTTGCAACGAGCAACGCGGCGGACAATGCAACTCCGAATATGTTAGCGGACATGTTTCATACCTCCGGAACGCGGCGCAGTCGGGCTGTTATCCATGGCCTGCGGTTCCAATACCGCTACCGTCAATTGATCTTCCAACAAATACCGTTGCGCGACACTGCGCACCTGCTCCGCCGTTATTGCGCGAATCTTGTCCACATATTGCTCACCCATACGCCAATCAAACCCCATTGTTTCCAACATGCCGATCAACATTGCCTGATAATACACGGTATCTTTTTCGTACACCTTCGCGGCGACGACCTGTGCCTTGATCCGGCTGAGCTCATCATCGCCGATCAATTCCGTCTTTAACGGTTCCAATTGCGCGCGTATCGCGGCCTCTAATTCGGGAATGGTCTTATTTTGCGCGGGCGTACCGGACACCACAAACAATTCTCGACGTGGAGTGAATGCGTCATAATCGGCATCCACGGACGACGCGATTTGCGTACCACGCACCAAGTTTTTTGCAAAACGCGCGCTGGAACCGCCATCCAACACCGCCGCCAACACCTCTAACGCATACGGCTCCCACTCTTCATGCATATCCTTTAACGAAGGCGCCTTATAACCCATCATCAAGATTGGCACCTCGGCCTTGGCCTTCACGACGATGCGGCGCTGCCCCCTTTGGGGAATTTCCACGCTCGGCTTTTGCTTTGGTATCACGGATTTCTTCAGCGGCCCATAGTATTTTTCCGCCAATTTAAACACCTCGGCGGGTACGACATCGCCCACCACGACCAACGTCGCGTTATTGGGCGCATACCAGGTTTCATACCAATGTTGCAGGTCTTCCACCGTCATGTTTTCTAGGTCATTCATCCACCCGATCACCGGATGCGAATAAGGGCTGTTGACATAGGCGGTGGCATAAAACTGTTCATTGGTCACCGCCGTCGGTTCATCTTCGGTGCGCATGCGGCGCTCTTCCATCACCACCTGCACTTCTTTCACGAATTCTTCTTTTTTCAGCGCCAAATTGCGCATCCTGTCCGCCTCCAGCTCAAAACTGATCGGCAATCGGCTCTTTTCTAACTGTTGATAATAGGCCGTATAATCACGCCCGGTGAACGCGTTTTCGCGCCCACCGTTTTGCGAAATAATGCGAGAAAATTCATTTGGCGGGTGTTTTTTGGTGCCCTTGAACATCATGTGTTCGAGCACGTGGGACAAGCCGGTAATACCGTCGTGTTCATAGCTCGCGCCCACTTTATACCAAACCTCCGACACCACGACCGGCGCCCGGTGGTCTTCTTTTACGATGACTTTTAATCCATTGCTGAGCGTCTTTTCATGCACCGTATTTTCGGCGCCCCAGGCGGTGCCGCCGATGCAACATGCACTGATACCTGCGCAGATCGCCGCGTACACACCCTTAGGTATGATGTATTGCAATGTCATAGCTATCCTCTATCGTGATAAAACCCAACAATTCCCGCACATCCGACGCCGAATAGGTGTGGCGCCTGTCCCTGCTACGCATGGAGCGTGCCCGACGCTGCCCGAGGTTATACTTAAATTACGCGCGCTTTACCAGCCCGCACGCAACACCGACACTTAACCCGCGTGCCAAGGGGTGTTACGATAGCACCCTTGCGTATCGGTTCGACAGGGGCCCCCATGTTTGGTTTCAAAACCGCAAAGAATACAGATCTCCCAAAAGAGGTTGCAAGCCCGACCACCGGCTGGCTTGCCCGCCTGACGGGCGGATTGGCGCGCACTCGCGAGGCCTTGGGCGGGGGATTGCAGCGCCTGTTGGGCCGCGGGGTTTCCAGTGATACCCTCGATGAACTCGAAGAGCTGTTGCTCAGCGCCGATGTCGGTGTCGAGGCGACACGCCTGATTCTAGCCGATATCCAACAACGTTTGGGGCGACGCGAGTTGCAAGACGGCGCACAACTGCGTGCCGCGCTACGCCAAAACATGTTGGCATTGCTGACACCCATCGCCAAACCCCTGGTCGTCGAACGCCCTCGAACAACCCCGTTTGTGATCTTAATGGTCGGCATCAATGGCGCGGGCAAGACCACCACGTTGGGCAAATTGACCAAACACCTGCAGTCTGACGGCTACCAGGTCATGCTCGCCGCAGGCGATACCTTTCGCGCCGCCGCCGTCGAGCAGCTGAAGGTGTGGGGTGAACGCAATCAGGTGCCAGTAATCGCCCAAGCGCCCGGGGCGGACGCGGCGGCCGTGATCTTTGACGCATTACAGGCGGCCACCGCGCGCGCCGCCGACGTGTTAATCGCCGATACCGCAGGCCGCTTACACACCCAGTCCAATTTGATGGATGAACTTAAAAAGGTCAAACGTGTGATGGCTAAACTCGACCCTTACGCCCCCCACGAAACCTTGCTGGTCATAGACGCCGGGAATGGTCAAAATGCGCTGCAACAGGCGCTGCAATTCCATCAAGCGATCGGGCTGACCGGCATCGCGCTGACCAAGCTCGACGGCACCGCGAAAGGCGGTATCGTGTTTGCGCTGGCGCAACGCCTAGGCCTGCCGATACGCTTTATCGGCGTCGGCGAGGGCGTGGATGACCTGCGCCCGTTTCGGGCCGAAGAATTTGTTGACGCGTTGCTGGACACCCCGTAGACCGCCATGATCCAATGCGATGACGTCACCAAGACCTACCCCGGCGGCTTTGAGGCGCTCAGCCACGTGCAATTTCACCTGGAAAAGGGCGAATTGGCGTTTTTAACCGGCCCCTCCGGCGCCGGCAAGAGCACCTTGCTGAGGTTATTGGCCGCGATGGAACGCACGACCTGGGGCAAAGTCGTCATCGACGGGCAAGACCTCAGTCGCCTGGGTACACGCCATATCCCTGCGCTGCGCCGTAAAATCGGCTTTGTGTTTCAAAACCCGCGCCTGCTGAATGACCGCACCGTCTATGACAACGTCGCATTACCGCTGCTGATTGCCGGGCATCGCCCCCAAGAGATCGGCAGCCGCGTGCGCGCCGCATTGGACACGGTCGGCCTGCTTTCCAAGGAAAAATCCTCGCCACTCACACTTTCCGGCGGCGAACAACAACGCGTCGGCATCGCACGCGCGGTGGTCACACGTCCGCCCGTATTATTGGCGGATGAACCCACCGGTAACCTTGACCCTGAGCTTTCACGTGAGATCATGAATCTCTTTATTCAACTGATACAAATGGGCACCACCGCGCTGATTGCGAGTCACGATCACGACCTCGTCCAGCACCTACGGCGCCGCGTCATCACGCTGCGTGACGGCCAACTCGTTGATGACCACCACGTATAACCTATGACCCCAAAACCTCGCAAACCTGGCCCCCAAGGCGCCACACGGCGCCCCGTCCGCCCCACACCAGAGGCCCATCATAATGAAGGCCCGTCGGCGCAGCGCTTTCGCGCCGAAGGTTGGTTGCAACGCGGCTGGCTACAACAACGCTTGGCGGCGCAGGACGGCCTACAACGCCTGATCGACGCGCCGATAGCCACGATACTGACACTGAGTGTGCTGGGCATAGCGCTGGCCTTTCCCATCGGACTGTTTGCGTTGGTCGATAATGCCCGCCAGCTCAGTCAAGGTTGGAACAGCAGCGCGCAAATCAGCGTTTTCTTGCGCGACAATCTACCCAGCACCCAGATCGACCAAATTACTGCACACATACGCCAACGCCCCGAGGTCAGCAGCGCGCACTACATCAGCAGCCAGCAGGCCTGGGACGAGTTTCGCGCCGCATCCGGCCTGGGCAAGGCATTAGACGTCGTCGAGGACAACCCCCTCCCGGCGCTGATCCTAGTCCAACCCGACCTGAGCGGTGGCGACAGCGCACGCATAAAACAATTGCTGAGCTTTTTACAGGGCGAACCTGGAGTTGACAGCGCACAACTGGACACTGCATGGGTGCAACGCCTCTATGCGTTGTTGGACCTCGCACGCAAGGCCGTCTTATGGCTGAGCGGATTGGCAGGCCTCGCGGTATTACTGATCGTCGGTAATACCATACGTTTAATGAGTCAAAGCTATCGCGAACAGATCGAGGTCTATAAATTATTAGGCGCGACCAACGGTTATGTGCGGCGCCCTTTTTTATATGTCGGGGTGGCCTATGGCCTGGGGGGCGGGCTCGTTGCATGGGTCATTGTGGCGGCCAGTTTCGCGGGGTTTGGACATTCGGTGAGCCAGGTTGCCGCGCTATATAATAGCCCGTTTTTAGTGACCGGGCCTGGCCCTGTGGCGATCCTCGCGATGCTGAGTGGTGGCCTGGCATTGGGATGGGGCGGATCGTGGCTAGCGGTGGCACGCTATATACGCGCGGTCAATCCGACTTAACCGGCAGATTCAATGGCTTACCCTATACCTACAGGGTGATAGTCAAATATATTAGTTTTTGCTAATATTGAACTTCGCGACAATTTAGCACTCCAACGTCGTGAGTGCTAAATTCCTTGGCACGTTGGCCGATAGAGTGCTAAGCTTACGACGAAAGCGAGTAAAGAGGAGGTATATTCGATATGCGCCAGTACCCGGTACAAATCGCCAGCCCCCTGGGCAACTTGGATGCCTACATCCAGTTCGCCAGGCAGATCCCCGTGCTCAGCGCCGAAGAAGAACGCGAGCTCGCACTAAAATTACGCCAAGACGGCGACCTTGAGGCCGCCCGCAAACTCGTGCTTGCCCACCTGCGCTATGTCGTGCATATCGCGCGTGGCTACAGCGGTTACAATCTCCCGCAGGCCGACCTGATTCAAGAAGGCAATATCGGCCTCATGAAGGCCGTCAAACGCTTTGACCCAGACATGAATGTGCGCTTGGTGTCCTTTGCCGTGCATTGGATACGCGCCGAGATGCATGAATTCATCCTGCGCAATTGGCGTATCGCCAAAGTGGCGACCACCAAGGCGCAACGCAAGCTGTTTTTTAATCTGCGCAAGGCCAAAAAGCGCCTCGGCTGGTTCAGCCGTGAGGAGGTAGAAGCGGTCGCCCGTGACCTCGGTGTGAGCACTGAAACCGTGCTCGAAATGGAACAACGCCTGTCCACGCAAGATGCGCCGTTCGATGGCTATGCAGACGAAGACGATGAACATGATTTCCATGCGCCTGCGGCCTATCTCGCCGACTCGCGCAGCGAACCGTCGCGGATGCTGGAAGACGCGCAATGGGAAACTCAAAACACCGACCGTTTGCATACTGCATTGGCCAAGTTGGACGAGCGCTCGCGTGAAATCTTGCGCCTGCGTTGGCTGACCGATGACAAGACCACGCTGCAGGATCTTGCCGCGCGTTACCAAGTGTCGGCCGAACGCATACGCCAATTGGAAAACAATGCATTGAAGAAATTAAAGAATAGCTTGGTGGCGTAACACCCTGCCGTAGTAAATAAAAAAGGCTGCGCCATTGCGCAGCCTTTTTTTTCACCGCTTGGATTACTTCGCGGGTTTCACTTCCACCGACGTCGCCTTCATTTGATATTGTATCGTCACCTTGTCACCTTTTTTTACCGCACCCTTGGTCTTGGTGTCGGCGCCGGTTTCTATCTCCCACTTTTCTTTGTCTTTATTTTCGACGACGATCGTGCTGCCCTTTACGTCTAAAACCGGACCCGTCACCTGATAGGTCTTGGCGCCTCCAAACGCGACCTGCGCCAGGGCCAAGCAACTCACTGCGAATAATATGCGCTTCATATCAACTACTCCAATTAAATTGAGGGGGATGCGAGCGAACACATTAGAAGGGAACTGCATATTAAAAGTCAATGCATAGGAAAAAAATTACGTAGCTCTCTGCATTCGTCAAACCCAATCCTCCAAACCCCAAAAAAAACCGCGCGGGGGCATCTGCCCCTGCGCGGTGTGATGTTGATAGTCCAAATGAATCAACGTAAATCGTTACACTTTTCCTCGGTCAACGACAAGTACATCAACAACATTGGGCCTTGTGCTCTTTAAAAAAAACGTGCGGGGTGTATGCCCCGCACGCCCACTTTATTGCGTATACAACACGGTGCCATACGCACCTACGGCCACCGCCTGCGTCCCCGTCCAAGTGATCGCCGTTAGGTTATGCGCCGTCCCCGATGCCTCGGTGACCCACCGCGTCCCCGCAGCGCTCGTCATGACCTTACCGCCTGTACCGACCGCGATGAATTTGTTGCCGGTCCATACCACATCGCTCAATGTAGAACCCGAGTTAGTGATATTGACGTTACGCGATGCCCAATTCACGCCACCATCCGAACTGGTCAAAATGGTGTCCGCCGCACCCACCGCGACGACGAAATTGCCATTACACGCAACGCGATACAGCGGTTGCGTCGTAATCGATGTTTGCACCGTCCACGTCACGCCGTCCGCACTGCCGGTCGTCACCGCGCCGTTGGCGCCTACCGCGATGTAATTCGTACCCGTCCAACACAGCCCATATAAGGGTACCTGCGGCGTCTTGGGGTCGCGCGCCGTCCAGGTAATACCGTCCGGACTGGTAGACACCTTGCCCGGCGCGGCGGTAGTGCTATTCGAGTAATAGTAGGTATCCGATCCCACCATCACATATTGACCGTTCGCCCACACCACTTGGTAGGGATAGTACATGGGCGCCGGGGATACGGAGGTCCACGTCGTGCCATTTGCGCTGGAATATACCTGGCCATACCCACCGCCTGCGAGCGCAATGTATTTTAATTGAGTCGGTGAATAGGCTATCGAGGTCGGGTAAAACGTCGTACCCGTCGTCGCCGTGGTCAATGCCGTCGCGCTGGTGCCGCTGGCGAAGGACCCGTACCCCATCAATGCCAACTGCGTCCCTGTCCATGTTATCG
>JAOUGF010000029.1 GCA_029857925.1 Gammaproteobacteria bacterium | reverse complement strand
TCGAGCGTGTGTGGGCATGGAAGGCCGAGTCCGGCGGCACGATCACCCGGCAGCTACGCCGCATGGGCACCTCGGTGGACTGGTCGCGCGAGCGCTTTACGATGGATGAAGGCCTGTCGCATGCCGTCACCGAGGTATTTGTAAAACTCTACGATGAAGGCCTGATCTATCGCGGTCAGCGCTTGGTCAACTGGGACCCGGTGCTGCACACGGCGGTGTCGGATCTGGAGGTCGTCGCGCAAGAAGAGGCCGGACATTTGTGGCATATCCGCTATCCGTTGAGCGATGGGTCCGGGCACTTGGTGGTCGCCACCACGCGACCGGAAACCTTGCTCGGCGATTCTGCCGTCGCGGTGCATCCGGAGGATGAACGTTATCGCCATTTGATCGGCAAGATGATACAACTGCCGTTGTGCGGACGCGAGATTCCCATTATCGGGGATAGTTACGTCGAAAAAGAATTCGGCACGGGTTGTGTAAAAATCACCCCCGCGCACGATTTTAACGACTATGAAGTCGGCAAACGCCATCAACTGCCGTTGCTGAATATCTTCACGAAAGATGCGCGCATCAACGAAAACGCGCCGCAGAAATATCACGGCCTGGACCGCTATGAGGCCCGCGACGTGATTATTCACGACTTGCAAACGGCGGAATTGTTGGATTCGATTAAAGAACACAAACTGATGGTGCCGCGCGGCGATCGCACCGGCGCGGTGATTGAGCCCTATTTGACCGACCAATGGTTTGTGAAGGTCGCGCCGTTGGCCGAACCGGCGATACGCGCGGTCGAAAACGGCGATGTGCGTTTCGTGCCGGACAACTGGAAAAACACCTATTTCGAATGGATGCGCAATATTCAAGATTGGTGTATTTCGCGACAAATCTGGTGGGGCCATCGCATACCGGCGTGGTACGACGGCAATGGTAATTTGTTCGTCGGGCGCACCGAGGCCGAGGTGCGCGGCAAACACAATATCCCTCAATACGTAGTGCTGACGCAAGACAACGATGTGTTGGACACCTGGTTTTCATCGGCGTTGTGGCCGTTTTCGACACTCGGCTGGCCGGAACAAACGAAAGAATTGCCGACGTTTTATCCAACCAGCGTGTTGGTGACCGGCTTCGACATTATCTTCTTCTGGGTCGCGCGCATGATCATGATGGGCCTGAAATTCATGGGCCAAGTGCCGTTTAAAGAGGTGTATGTACACGGCCTGGTGCGCGACTCGCAAGGCCAGAAAATGTCGAAATCCAAGGGCAATGTGCTCGATCCTATCGACTTGATCGACGGCATAGACCTCGAAACCCTAGTCAAAAAGCGCACTACGGGTTTAATGCAACCGGAAATGGCGAAAAAAATCGACAAGGCCACGCGCAAGGAATTCCCGCAGGGCATCCCCGCGTTCGGCACCGATGCGTTGCGCTACACGTTTGCGTCGCTGGCCTCGACCGGCCGCGACATCAAGTTCGATATGGGGCGCATCGAAGGCTATCGCAATTTCTGCAATAAGATCTGGAACGCCGCGCGCTATGTGATGATGAATGTCGAAGGACAGGACTGCGGCGCGCAAGGCGGTGACAAGGTGTTGAGCATCGCCGACCGTTGGATCTTGGCGCGTTTGCAACACGCCACGCAAGAAACCAGCACCGCGTTCGCGACCTATCGTTTCGATCACGCGGCGCAGGCGATTTACGAATTCGTGTGGAATGAATACTGCGACTGGTATTTGGAATTATCCAAGGCCACGCTGAACGCGACGCAATCCTCGGCGGCGGAATTGCGCGGCACGCGCCATACACTGGTGCAAGTTTTGGAGGCGATGTTGCGTCTCGCACACCCGCTGATGCCGTTTATCACCGAAGAAGTCTGGCAGCGCGTGGCAACGTTTGCGGGCAAGCAAGGCGACACGATCATGCACCAACCCTATCCGCGTATCGACACGCAATATCAAGACGCCGCCGCCGTGGCCGAGATGACGTGGATACAAAATGTCATTTTGGGTGTGCGCAAGATCCGCAGCGGTATGAATATCCCGCCGAGCAAACCGTTGCCGGTGCTGATGCAAAACGGCAGCGTACACGATGCGCGATATTTGGAAAAATATCGCGGCTATCTGACATCGTTGGCGAAATTGGAAGGCATCACCTGGCTTGCCGCAACCGACACCGCACCGGAATCGGCGACCGCCTTGGTCGGTGACATGCGCGTGCTGATCCCGCTGGCGGGCCTGATCGATAAAGACGCGGAAATGGCGCGGCTGGGCAAAGAAATCGAGCGCCTAGGCAAGGAGTTGGAAAAACTTAAAGCGCGCTTGGCGCTGCCGGGATTCGCCGATCGCGCGCCGCCCGAGGTGGTCGCCAAAGAACGCGCGCGCGTCACGGAACTTGAGACATCGTTAGTGAATTTGGATGCGCAGCGGGGCCGAATTGCACGATTGTAATCGCTGCGATCTATCAATTCATGCTGCAAACGCGAAGCGGATACCCGCGTTTGCAGTATACTGCTTCCAACGTGAACGTCCAACACGGCAGTTTTATACGAGGGTACCTCTAAAAATTCACTGATGTCGCGCTGGCGGCGTCGCAAACGGACTCAAAATGCGGGGCCGGATAACGGCAGACCACGTGTAGACTCCGCTTTTTCGTCCGTTGGCGCCTGGCCATCACTGGTTTGATTGAATTTTAAGAGGTTCCCATAAGTCCGCACGCGTTGATGTGGTATATTTACTACCTATTTTAACGGCGCAACCCTCTACCGCCTGCGTTTTCGTTGGAAAGGCGTGCCATTGACATTGTCATGAGTGATCATCATTAGGGTATACACGTGACGAAACTAACCCGCAGGGATTTTATCAAGGCCGGCCTGCTGACCACCGCCGGACTAACATTGGCGGCGTGTTCACACTCTGGGCAAGTCTCTGTCACCACGCTTGATTCCCCCAACTCCCCCGGTCTACGGCCTAATGCCTGGCTGCACATCGGCACGGATAACGTCATCACAATTTATATTGCGGAATCCGAGATGGGACAAGGTGTGATGACATCGTTGGCAATGCTCGTTGCTGAAGAGCTTGACGCGGACTGGCAAAATGTCCGCGCGGTTCGAGCGCCGCTGCAAGTTCAGTTTGGGGCGCAATCCACCGGCGGCAGCAGCAGTGTGCGCGAGGGGTGGACGGTATTGCGTCACGCGGGTGCAATGGCGCGCGCAATGTTGGTAAATGCCGCCGCCCAACGTTGGGGAGTCACCGTCGACGAATGTAGCACGCTCGCCAATACCGTCGTCCACGAACATTCTAAACGTGTCGCCACCTACGGCGAATTGGCGTTGCAAGCGACGCAAATCTCAATGCCTAAAAAAGTGGCCGTAAAATCGCCTAGTGATTTCCGGTTGCTAGGTACCAATCCCGTATCGCAGGAAATTAACCATAAAATCCGCGGCAGCGTGCAATTCGGCCTGGATATCAGGCTCGCGGGGCAGTTGTATGCCGCGATTACACATAATCCGCTGCGCAATGGCGCGGCGCTCGACATAGATGACAGTGCCGCCAAATCGTTACCAGGATATCACTCTACGCAAACGTTTGACGACTTTGTCGCCATCGTTGCGCGCGACACTTGGACGGCCTTGCAAGCACAGCGGAGTGTAAAAATCACCTGGCCAACACCAACCGGCGCGTTGTTCGATACGCCCGCGCTGCGCGCCGCCCTCACCGCCGCCAGCACACGACCGGGCGTCATCGTACACCAACAGGGTGAGCCTTCCTCGCCCGCAAATCTGCTGAAAGCACAGTATTTTATACCCTATCAAGCGCATGCCACCCCAGAACCGCAAAATGCGACGGCACGTTTTACAAGCCAAGGCGGGGAAATTTGGGCGCCCACGCAGGCCCCGACCAAGGCGCATGAACGGGTGAGCAATCAATGTCTGGGCAGTGTGGCGCGGATCATCGCTAAAATTAGGCGCAGGCTCGGCTATGATTCCTCCGCCGTGCAGTTGCATACGACCTATTTAGGCGGCGGTTTTGGGCGTCGCTTGGAGTCGGACTTCGTATTGCAAGCGGCAGAGGTCAGTAAGCGCCTCGATGCCGCAGTGCAAATTGTGTGGACGCGCGAAGAGGACATGCAGCACGATTTTTATCGCCCGGCCAGCCTGCATACCTTGTCTGGCGCCGTGGATGCGACAGGACAGGCGGCCTTTTGGCAACACCAAATCGTCGGCCCGTCGATCGACGAATCGTCGTCGCCCGGCGCCAACGCCGCGCGCGGTTT
This sequence comes from Gammaproteobacteria bacterium, assembly GCA_029857925.1. GTDB lineage: Bacteria > Pseudomonadota > Gammaproteobacteria > S012-40 > S012-40 > CAKKRP01. Next base: position 7,128 of record JAOUGF010000029.1, on the reverse strand, counting down.
TGACAATAAATCCGTAGAAGGCGCCACGCCACTGCCCTATCACATTCCGCATCAATTCATCCGCAGCGTCACCGAACAACCCCCGCTACGCTGTGGCCTGTGGCGCTCGGTGGGCCATTCCGCGAACGCCTTTGTGGTGGAAAGTTTCATAGACGAGTTAGCGCATGCTGCACATACAGATCCCTTACAGTTTCGTATCAACATGCTCCAAGCGCATCCCCGCCATATCCGTGTATTGCGCGCCGCAACACAGGCGGCCGGCTGGGGGAAGCCATTGGTAAAAGGCCGTGCGCAGGGCCTGGCGGTACATGCTTGTTATGGCAGTGTCGTGGCCCAAGTCGCTGAAATTTCGGTTCAAAACAGTCAAATTCGCGTGCATAAGGTATATTGTGCAATCGACTGCGGCACCGCCGTACACCCCGACGGCATCCGTGCACAAATGGAAGGCGCCATCGTCTTTGGCATGACGGCCGCGTTAAAAGGCGCGATCACATTAAAGGCGGGCCGGGTGGAACAATCCAACTTTAATGATTATCCGTTGTTGCGCTATTCCGAAATGCCCGACATTGAAACCCTCATCATCCCCAGTGCAGACACACCCAGCGGCGCGGGTGAACCCGGCGTCCCCCCGATCGCCCCTGCAATCGCCAATGCCGTGTTTGCGGCCACGGGTGTGCGCTTGCGCGAACTGCCGCTGCTGGCGGAATCGCTGCGTACAATCAAGTCATAACTGCGGAACGGGAACATTTCCTATTTTTAGGTTAAAATAACCGCCTTCAAACTGCTGTAGCGTCGCGGAGCACGTACCCCATGACATTCGTTGTCACCGAAAACTGTATAAAATGCAAGTTTATGGATTGCGTTGAAGTCTGTCCTGTGGATTGTTTTCACGAAGGCCCAAATTTTCTAGTCATCGACCCCGATGAATGCATAGACTGCACGCTGTGCGAACCGGAATGCCCTGCAGAGGCCATCGTGTCTGAAGATGACGTACCCGCCGGTCAAGAAGAATTCATTGCGCTAAACAAAGAATTGACCAAACTATGGCCCGTACTGACGCAAAAAAAGGCGGCCCCTGCCGATGCCGAAGAATGGAACGGCAAACCCGATAAACGCAAACTCCTACAACGCTGACGGCGCGCCACCGTGGTGGCGTCACGCGCTAGGTGAGAACGGCCTTGCGCTGCTCGCGCGCCAAATATTGGCACGTTGCGGGGGGCAACTCCCGAATTGGAGCGACGTGGCGGTCATCGTACCCCACACCAGCCTCGCCACCCCGTTGCGTCGTCAACTGGTGCGTACCCTACAACAATCGGGGCGCAACGGCGCCTTTGTCGGCCTTACTATCCATACGTTACGTGGCTTTGTCGAGCAACACTCCCCCCCTCTCACTAACACCGTCCCTCTTGCAGCACACGAATTGTTGTTAGTGGAAGCGCTACGCCAGCACCCCTCTCTTTTTAATCATGGAAACCCCTGGTCCATCGCGAGCGATTTAATGCGGTTGTTCGAACAGCTGACCTTGTATCAATGTGAGCTCCCTGCATCGTTGCAGGCCTTTGAAAACGCGCTGCGTAACGCCTACGGGGATCAACTGCGCACCCATCCCGGTCTGGAACGCGAGGCGACCCTCGTGCATACGTTGTGGCAGGCGTCCAAGACGCAATTAGCGGCGACGCAATCACTTGACAGCCATGCGGCGTATTTATTGCGCCTCGCGCAATGCCTGCAGCCCACCCATGCACAATGGCGTTTTTTTGTATTGCCGGACCCCCGTTGGAGTCGTGTGGAACAACAGTGGGTGGAGGTATTGGCTCAACAAGGTCGCGCCGAGGTATTTTTGCTTGGTCAGGGCCAAGAGGATGCACCGCCCTCCGCGAATCCCTTACCCCTCTGGCAACGCCTGCTGGCACCGGCACCGCCCTCAGACAACACCTATACCGCATTTTGGAACGCCGCTTTCGCGCCCGAGCATACCCCCTCACTACGTGAACGCGCGCAGCGCTTTGCGTATGAATATAACGAAAGTCCGTTGCAGGGTCGCGTGCAATTATGCGCTGCACCGAACCCAGAACTCGAGGCGCGCGCCATCGAATTACAGCTCCGACTATGGCGTGCCGAAGGTCTGCAACACCTATGCGTCATCACCGATGACCGTCACCTCGCACGGCGCTTACGCGCGTTACTCGAACGCAGCGGCATCACACTTAACGATTATTCCGGCTGGGCGCTTTCCACCACGCGCGCAGCGGCGTTGCTAGAACGGTGGTTAGAATGTATCGAAAACGATTTCGAATTCAGCGCGCTGTTAGATGTAGTGCATTCGCCGTTTGTAGGCCCTGCCGCCGCGCGCGAGGCATGGCAAACCGCCGCCTATCGACTGGATCACGACATCATCCGCCATGAAAACATACATCGCGGTTTAGAACGTTATCGCAAACATCTACACTTACGTCTGCAACGCGTCCACCATCAAGAATCAGAAACCTATTTAGGTATTGCAAGTTTGTTGGATACGCTGCAGCAGGCGGCGGCGCCGTTGCTCGCGCTACGTCGCACCGACAAAGGCCACACCCTCGGTGAATACCTTCCGGCATTAATGCACGGATTGGAAACGCTACACGCGCGTACGGCATTGGAAAACGACGCCGCCGGTGCGCGGGTTTTGGAAGAACTGCAGGCCTGGCTACGCCCCAACACCCCCGCGACCGTCCTGACATGGCCGGAGTTTCGCACACTCATTGGGCGCACGATAGAACGCTACAATTTTATTCCAGCGCATACGCTGCAAGGCGTTACATTGCTTGGCCTTGCGCAATCACTGTATCACACATTTGACGGTCTGATACTGGCGGGCGTAACCTTGGAAAAATTACCTGGTGCTGCGGAACACAGTAGTTTTTTCAATCAACGCGTGCGCCTCGAATTGGGCCTGCCGACCGCAGCCACTCACCAAGGTCAACGTCTCTATCATTTTCTTCACGCACTGCACGCAGCGCCGCGGCTCCTTCTGACCTGGCACCAAAATCAAACCGGCGATGCAATCATCAGCCCTTGGGTGGAATGCATTGAGACCTTTCATCGCTTGGCCTACACCGCCACGCTGCATCACCCATCGTTAATCGCGTGGGCGTTAGCCCCGCAAAGCGAAGTGTGCGCGCGCGTTCCGCTCCCGCCCCCCAGCGCACAGCCATCGCCATCACTCCCTGAATCCTTGCGGCCCACGCGCTATTCCGCACGCAGCCACCAACACCTCATCGACTGCCCCTACCAATTTTTTGCGCGCCATGGCCTGCGGTTAGAACGGCCCGAACGTGTGCGCGAGGTGATGTCTAAGGCCGACCAAGGCGAGTTAATCCATCGTTGCCTACATGCCTTTCATCAGGCGCTTCCCGGGCTGCCCGGACCTTGGCGTGGTGCGTATAAAGATGCGACAAAACCGGCGGCGATTGAATTATTGACGCTAATCGCAGACGCACTTTATGCCAACGCCGTGGAAGACAACTTTGAACATCGCGGTTGGCTGACGGCCTGGCGCAACGCCATACCGCTGTATATAGATTGGCAATGGCAACGTGCACAAGTGTGGCAAGTACACGCGATGGAACAAAAACTAAGGCGCGAATTGCAACCCGCATGCGATATAGACGGCCGACTTGATCGCATAGACCGCAACGCGGCCGGCTTCGCCATCATCGACTTCAAGACCGGTAGCATTCCAAGTACACTCGAAATCTCCACTGGCGAGGCGATACAATTAACACACTATGCGCTCGCACTTGCAGACCCTACGCAAATTCAGCGTGTGGAATACCTGCAAATAGATCACGAAAAAGTCGCGAGTCAACGCGTGCTGGAAGGCGATGACCTCGCAACCGCCACCCAGTATACGTCTGACCGTTTACAACAAATGCATCAGGCGATCGCGAACCAGGCACCGCTTCCGGCCTGGGGTGACGCGCACACCTGCGCGCGTTGTGACTTGAACGGTGTTTGCAGGCGCGTGCAGTGGTCGCAATAAAAAAACGGCGCCGAAAGAAAGGCACCGTTTTTACAGTCAATAACGCGAGATGGAACTTAATCGCGCAGGCCTTCCGCCTCAAACCATAATTCCATGTCATCTCCGACTGCGGGCAAACCGTATTTTATGCCGAAATCAGAACGCTTGATTTTGCCTTCCGCGCGAAAACCACAGGTGTGCTTTTTGCTCATAGGATTTTCGCCACAGTTTATCGCGGAAACTTTCAATGTCACTGGCTTGCTGACACCCATCATCGTCAGTGTACCTTCCACCGTAGCCTCTTTATCCTTCAATGCCACCTTGGTGGATTTGTAAGTGATATCGGGGAATTCGGTCACATTCAAAAAATCGGCCGAACGCAAATGATCGTCACGTTTTTGAAAACCCGTACTTACCGACACCGCAGCGATCTTGACCTCTACCGAGCCGGTCTTGTTTTCCCTATCTATCATCACCTTGCCCGAGGTTTGGTCAAAACGACCGTCCATCGTGGAAAATCCTAAGTGAGAAATCGCAAAATGTGGATAGGTATGGGTTGGATCCAACGTGAAAAACTCAGGCGCGGCGGACGCCACGACAGGTAGAGACGCCAGCATACCAACGAGTATCAACTTACGCATAGAACTGCTCCTTTTACGGTTAACAATGAGGGGAAAAACCAAACTGACTAGATCGGCACCGGTCCTGCGGCCGACCATGTTAAATAAACCGCCACCAAACCCGGCGCACTGGTAATCGCCAGCCACACCAGTGTTTGCACCCACGTCGGCCAGCTTTGTGGGGGATGCATGCGCCCAAACAATGGCACCAATGCCAGCATCGGTAAACAATACCAGGGTAATTTCGCATATACGACGGATGCGAATCCGATCACGCCTATCATGACCCCGGCGGGTACCGCCATCACCGCGCCGGCATGCCCCCGACGCAACCCGGCGAAGGACACCAGACTGGCCAACGCCGCCATGCCCAAACCTATACCCATCTGCCCTAACAACGCCGACGCACCAAACAACGCAGCTAACCCCGTCGTTAGGCCGCCCGTGCTGGCGGCCACCGCCACTTGTTCTCGATGCTCGCGTAAATGATCGTACATATAGGCCATCCATGCACCATAAGCGACGCCACCTAATCCCAGTAACACCCCATCCATGCCCGGCGTGCGATCCACCACGACCCAAATAACCCACAGCACCGCGAAGGCGCCAAAGGCCGCGACCACCCAACTCAACCATTGCACGCGCGACGCCAACGCATCGCGTAACACACCGATCACCGTTGCGACAAATGCGATGACAATGATTTTGCGCATAGATGTAAGCGGTGCAAGCGTAAATCCGATGGTGAGCGCGATCGTCGTAAAATAACCGGCCATCATCGCCAATCCGCTCCAAAACCAACCGAGCCGAGAAAGCAATAATGCGCAAACTAACGCAACGAGAAACGGGGCGACGCCCCCTTGAAAGGCAGGATTATTCAGCAGATCCATCATAAGGTTCGTGATCCTATCGCCTCCGTCGTTGGGGCGCAAAACGCAATAACTATGCCGTAGTAGCTGTTATCGCGGGCGACTGTAACTGCCACTGCACCGCATCACGATAGCCGGGGTGAGTATGCAACAATTCCTCGTGCGTGGCATGTTGCGTACTGCCGTCGCCATTCAGATAAATCACACTGTCGGCGCTACGCACGGAGGAATAGCGATGCGCAATTATGAACGTTGTACGCCCCCGACGCAAGCGTGCCAACGCTTGCACAACCTTACGTTCAGACTCACTATCGAGCGCGGAACTGGGCTCGTCTAACACGAGTACCGGCGCATTGCGTAATAAGCCCTGTGCGATCGCAATGCGTTGCGACTGTCCCGCAGACAATTCAACACCTCCAGTACCAATAACGGTATTCAATTGCAGTGGCCACTGCGCAACAAATTCCCAAGCATACGCGTCTTGACACACTGCGATCAACTCGGCGTCGCTCGCGCCAGGCCGCGACAACAAGAGGTTATCTCGCAAACTACCATCAAACAACAACGGTTGCTGCCAAACCACCGTTACATATTGACGTAACACTTTCAGCGGAATATCGCGGATATCGACACCGTCCAATAGAATTCGGCCGCGTTGAGGGTCATAAAATCTTAACAATAATTTCGCCAACGTAGATTTTCCCGCACCACTTGGACCCACCACAGCAACCGTCGAGCCCGCCGGGATTTGTACGCTTGCGTGGCTAAATATCGGCGTTTCGGCGTAGCCAAAATGCACATCTTCAAGCCAAATGGCACCGCGAATATTTTCTATCGCGCCGTCACCTTCATCAGCGACCATCGCCGGTGCAGACATGATCTCCCATACGCGCGCCGCGCCCGCCGCATCCGCTTGCGCTTGAAAAGACAATTGCACGAAACCGCGTACCGGCACCGACATATAACCGAGGTACAACAAAAAACTGAGTAACGCGCCGATCGCCAACGTCTGCGCCTCCACCGCGTGCAGGCCTGCGAATAATATCGCCAAACCGCTGCCATAGATCACTAAGGAAAATGTCGCGGTAAACGCCGCATCCAGACGACGTTCTTTCATCGCCCACGCGCGCGCGATCTCATACGCATCGCGATGCTGTTGGGCGCGCTGCGCTTCCGCATTAAATGTGCTTATGCCTCGCAGGTCTTCTATGGATTGATCTTCGACCCCCAGCAAACGGCCGTGATACGTCAGAAACGCTTGCGCGAAACGACGTTTAAACGGATTAAATAGCGCCTGATGGAACAAAAAAAGCGGCGTTAACGCCATCGCCAACAGCGCCAAGGGGCTGTGCAACCACCATAACATCGCGCTATAGACTGTGAGAGTTAACAGATGCGACCACAAAAACAACGGTGTCTCCACCATCAAATGCTGCACATTATTGATGTCATGACTCAAACGCGCCAACAAATCGCCCTTATTAAATCGCTCCGCGCCGGGAAAGGAGATCGCTAACAAATTCATCATCGCCGCATTGCGTACACGACCGACAAATCTCAACCCAAGACCGTTGGCCGCCACGGTTGTCATCCAATGCAGTGCTTGGTTCATCACCACGATTGCCGCGAGTAAAACAAG
>JAOUGF010000465.1 GCA_029857925.1 Gammaproteobacteria bacterium | reverse complement strand
CCCCCCACGCCGGACGAAATGCCGCCTTACCGGCGTCATCGGCAAAACGCGCAATCGCAAACCCCCAGAAACTCGGAAACACTAAGTAGATGACAGACGATATTGCGTTGCCTATCGCGCGCACCGAAAGCACCACGCCGCGCCCGACGTGATCTGCCAGCCAACCAAAGGCAGGATTAATCGCGACCATAAACACCGTCGAGCAGGTAAAGATCAGGCTGGTCTCGGCCTTAGATAAATGTGCATATTCCGTCGCGATGATCGGGAATAAATTTGTCAACATGCCGCCGGTCGCGGCGATAAAAAAGCCCAATACCGCGATCTCCAGCAGCGCCCCCTTGTGCTGATCTTGGGCATCGGTAGTGGTCGACGTGGCGGCAGTCTCAGGGATCACAGGCGGTTCATGCACCCACGCGGCGATAAATATCAACGCAACGAGCGATGTCAGCACCGATATGCCGAACACCAATGAGTAGTTGTCCTGGGTGTAGGTGAGCAAAAAGCCGGCGCAGACATAGCCGATTGCCGCGCCAGCCTCTTTGGCGGCGTTATACCAAGAAAACGCCGAGGCCATTCTGTTATCGTCCCCCAGTTCCGCGATCAACACCGCAGAGGCAGGGTCGCGCGCGGCGGTCGTCACCCCATGCAAAAAACGTATTGCAAATAGCATCCAAGGCGCACTTGCGAATACAAACAGCAGCCCGACTAACGCGCGCCCCGCGATAGAATAGAGATAAAGCCGTTTCTTCCCTATGCGATCCGCCAATCGCCCCATGCTGGGTTTAAACATGACCGCCCCGGCTAAACGCAGCGCCGCGAGCACACCCACCTCAGTAAAACTCATCCCCAAGGCCAGCGCATAAAAGGGCAATGCAAACGTAATGATGCCAAACCCTAAGCGGGCAAAAAATCCTTCTAATATGACTGCGTTTAGCGCCTTGTTCTTTTTTAACCCACCAAAGGTGCTGCGTATGCCCACGTCTTCTTTCCAACGACAAAGTTGTAAATATAGTCGGTGAGCGTCTCAACCGCCCCAAGAACACCCACAAAACTGGGGAAATAGTTGACATCTACCACAAAATAGCCGTGTTCCGCCTCGATGATATCCATGCCGAAGATCTCTAACCCCAACACCTTGCCCACCGTCAGCGCCAACCGCTCGATATCTTTGCTGACTAAGGTCGGTGTACCAATATAGTCGCTAGGCCCTACGCACGGAAAAGGCCGACGCGTCGCCATGACATGCTCACCTATGCAATAGACCTTAAGATCGAAGTGCTGGGTGGCAATGTGTTCTTGTCCAAACACGCCCCCCTTTATTCTGGGAGGGGGTAGCTCAGATTTCTTATAGACATGTATCCCCTCGCCCTGCCCGCCTCTGGGATCTTTGACGATGACATCGGTATTATAAAGACGTTGTACCAACCCCACGTCCCCCGAAACAAAACTAAAGGGGACAGGAACGCCCGCGCGCGCGAGCGCCGCCATCACGCGGATTTTGTCTTTCACCAACTCACAAGCAGGAAAATTGTTCAGGATGCGCGCACCCTGTTGATGGAGGATACCCGCCATCGACAACAATATTTCGCTACCCGGTTTTAATACATACGCGTCATATTCCGGGCGTAACATAGCAATATCAATCAGTTGGTGCTCTACCACCATAGGCCTGACATCAATACCGCGACACCGCAATTGTCGCATCAGCCCTTCAGTAATGGGTGCAGAATGCGTAAATTCCGGCCCCATCATCAGAAACCCAAGCTTCATTCTAACGTGCCCTCGTAACTCCCCCACTGGAGTCTCTATCTTGTTCAGTTGGCGTTCACATTTAAGCGATTATATATTAGACACTTTATGACAATTGATTATTGACCGTAAAGATTGACTATAGCTTAAGTGATTGTAACGTTCCGTACTCCGAAAGCGTTCCCAAACAACCATGGATTCGCCTGAATTTTTATTGTGTGCATGGATGCAAACGACAGTGTTTTAAGGGGGTATTGTCACCAATTTTGGAATACAGGATGCGTGAAGGTGTATGCGGGTAAAAAATTGCGCAGGTGCGCGATGTACTAAAAGTGAAATTCTAGACGCGAAATTTAAATCACTTTTTTCGCGTCCCTGCTGTGTAAAATTAAATTATCTAAAATTCCTGCCATTCTTCATCATGACCGCCTTTCGCAGCTTTAGCGCGAGGCGCCGGTGCCGATTTTTGTGCCGCTGTTGCGGTGCTGCGCGCAGCGGCGGGACGGTTAGCGGCGGCACCTGCGTTGCGCGCTGCAGGGGCTTGCCGTGTGGTGGTGTTGCTAGATAGTGTGCTACGAGAATTTTGTTGTTGTGATTCTACTTTGAAGAATGAAATCATTTGTTCTAGGCTTTGCGCCTGTTCTTCCATGGATTCGCTCGCGGCAGCGGCTTGTTCCACCAGCGCCGCATTCTGTTGCGTAACCTCGTCCAATTGAGTAATGGCCTTATTGATCTGCTCTATACCCGCCGATTGCTCTTGGCTTGCCGCAGCGATTTCAGCGATAATATCACTGACCTTTTTCACCGCAACTACGATCTCATCCAAGGTCTTGCCCGACGCATCAACCAATTTCTGCCCTTCACTGACCTTCTCTACACTATCTTTTATTAACGTCTTGATTTCTTTCGCCGCACCCGCGCTACGTTGGGCCAAATTCCGCACCTCGGCCGCGACCACCGCGAAACCACGCCCTTGTTCC
>JAOUGF010000462.1 GCA_029857925.1 Gammaproteobacteria bacterium | reverse complement strand
TCGATATCATCGTCTTGTAGAAAATCGATCAGGCGCAATTGTTTGAGGCGTTGAAATATGCGTTTGCGTTCGGTGATCTTGTCCGGCAGCGCGCGGCCGAGCAGATTTTTCATTGCGATACCCAGCGATTCAAATGACTCGCTGGCGTAGCCTCTATCATCCAGTTTTCCCTCGCGCAGCGCCTGATCGTATTGCATACGCAACACCAGCAACAGCGCGACCTCGCCTTGTGACAGGCGCGCACGCAAGCTGCCGCCAAACGCCTGATCTGCGGCATCCGCCATGCCCGGTTGTTGGCTGCCCGGCGGCAGCACGCGCAGGTACGCGATGCGGCGATCGATATGGAGGCCGATACCGAACACATCGAGCAATTCCCTCACCGGCTGTTCGACACGTAAAAAGCGGTCGTACAGCTCGCGTTCTGTCTGACTTTCATCGCGGCACACGATGCCGTAATTGAGGAGGCGCACCAACAGTTCGCGCAACTCGTCGAATGTCACCGCAGTGGGTTCCAGGCGTTGTTCAAGATGGTCGTACAAGGTGGTTTCCATCGAAAAAATCTCGTTACGTCGTTGATGCGGTCATAGAGGTGGCAGCGGGGGGTAGCGACGTGTCGTCGATCGCGATGCTGAATTCATCCATCGCGTCATAGAATTCATTGCGCACACGTTGCCCGGTGTAGGCGATACGAAAGCGGATACCGGCGCCGGGGATGCCGGCCTCGATCGCGTGCGCCGCGCGCAATAAATCACGGGCGTCGCGGATCGGGAGGTTGCTGGTGCGCACGCTGTGGCCCCCGGCCAGCGCCTCGACCAGGTAGTCGCGCAGCTCGCGATTGCTGAACGCGAACGCGCGCTCCACCGCTTGTTTCACTAATAGGTTGCGGCGTTCCAACGTGTCATCCGTCACTGCATCTTCCACGGCGGTATTGACGGTGCGCCGCGCGCGTTCGTCACGCAAGCGCAGGCTGTCGGGGTCGGCAAAGCCGACATTTATCGTCGCCAAATGTTCGCCGACGATGGACAAGCGGGCCGCGTATGCCGTGTCGTCCAACGCCGCCAATTGGCGACAGGCGTGCAAAATGTCGTTGCGCGCGGCGCCGCTGAACGTCAGTTGGCGGATGATGATATCGGCGCGGCGCGTGAACCCGTGTAACGCGCGGCGCAATGCCGGCAACATCACCTCGCAGGCGGCGTGCAGACGCGTGTCTATGCCTTCGAGTATCGCGATATAAACCGACTGGCGCGCATCGAGTACCAATTCCGGCGCGGCACGGCGCAGTTCGAGTTCGGCTTGGGTCTTGAATTCCTTGGATTTGCGCCGCGCGCTGCGCAACAGTTCTGCGATTTCCTCGCGATATTTTTCCACGCTGTCCGCCGACAAGCGTATCGCGACGTCCGGCAGAAAGCGCTTTTCCATGAATTCAAAAAATTCGTCGGCGGCGCGCTGTACCAATTGCCGCGCCTCCACATCACGCACCAATTGCCGTTTGCGTTCATCCAATTCGGTGATGATGTCGGAAAAATCCGCGACGATGCGTTCGGAATATTCATAGGCGTCGAGCAGATCGTAGGCCTCGCCGCGTTCTAGGAATGCGCGCAATGCGTTGCGTGTATTGCGTGTATTGCGATGCCGTGTGCGAAACCGTCCACCGGCGGTCTCCACCATCGGCTGCGCGAACAAACGGCCGATGCGCGTGAACGCATAACTGGATTGTAATGTCGCTTCATCGACTTGGCGTTCCACCCAGCCGTGGTCGAGCAATAAATTCAATATCGCATTCGCGCGTTCGCGTTCGCCGCGCGGCAGGGCGCCGTCTTCATCGCCGTCCAACAACGGCGTGCGGCCCACCGTTTCCGCGAAGATGTCTAACACATATTCACGCCCGAAGGCGCGGCTGTAGTCGGCATGTGTGGTGTAAAATCGCACATACAATGCACTGACACACGCGACGACTTGTTCGCGATACTTGCCGATCAGCGGGCGGAAAAAATGCGGATGTTGCGCGTTAAAAAACATGGGGTCTCTAAAACATTTCTGTTTGTAATGCAATAGTCGGCGATGGTTCCGGCGCTGCGATGCCACTGTCGGAGCGCGGATTGTAGCATTTTCGCCTTTACTTGGGCTGTTTCGATGGTGTAAGACGGCATCGACGAAGTATCACTGCAGGGCGGGGCGCGCGGCGCATCTGCGGTGGTTTTCCTTGCGATATCCGAAACTTGGCCGCGTAACCCCCATTAACTGAAATTATTTGTCTATCGACGATAGGGGTGCGTATGATAGGGGGTAAGGCGGTCTGCAGCTTATATATCAATTCGTTATCTGAACGGGAAAGCTATGAAAAAACTGAAACATGAGGCGGAACTCGTCAAAGGCGCCTTACTCGCCGGTATGAAATACGCTGAGGATCGCGGCGCCGCGGTGTTCGAACCGACCGATTCGGCCAGTGAGCGCATCTTGTACATCTATCGCCTGTTGGTGCACGACAAGGTCATCCAGCCGCTGCCGGAGGACCAAGTCGCGCAACAAAGCCTGCGTCATAAACTCGCGCTATGGTATGCGAAACAATTACCTAAGGATCATCCGTTGTTGAAGTGACGCGGAGGGGCGATTCACAGGCGTGGGGTGTCCGCCACCGCCCACCAGGCGCGTATACCCGCAACACCTTGTGCGCCATGCGCCCACGCGGTTTCCAAATCCTCTTCTCCGACTCCGCCTAGCGCATACACC
>JAOUGF010000463.1 GCA_029857925.1 Gammaproteobacteria bacterium | reverse complement strand
GTTGCACTTGCGTGGATGTCGCAGTACACATTTGCTTTGCGGTATTCGTGGCACGTTGCTTTGCGTCTTGTTCGAATCCCGCGATCCCGTCGTTAATTTGTTTTAATTGATCGCGCAAGCCAGTGGTGGCTTGGCCGGAAATTTCGCTAACTTTAGCCATCACTTCCGGCTTACTGTCGGCCACCTTGTCGGCCTGCTCCAAACCGCTCGCCTCAAAACTTTTTCCGTATTCATTGCTCACCGTAATCGCCGCTTCGGCACGCGCCTCCAGGCGGTTGTCGTGCAGCGGCCCATCTAGGACGGTGCTTTCCCCGTTACGCTGCGCCAGCAAAACCTCTGACCTTCTTGCGCCACGCGCGTGTGCCTTGCTGCGTGCCCGTAATCCTACCTGCCAGGTCTCAATTTTGGCGAGTGTATAGCGGTTATCGATATTCTTGCGCTGGTCTTTCGCTTGTTTGTCGACTTCCTCTTTCGCCAGTTTGTGTGCGGCGTCCGCGCGAGCGGTAGCTCCTTTTGCAGCGACCTCGGCACCACTCGCCACTGCAGTACTTTTTGCCTCTATGTGTTTGTGTGTATAAGCACCTTGGGCACGTGTACGTTTGCGCGCGGCATTGGCGTCCACGCTAAGTGCTTTCGTTTCATTTTCAGTGTCGGCGTCTATCGCCGCCTGCGTGTCGGTCAAAGTCGCCAGCATGCGCGCAATCGTTTCTTCGGTTGCGCCGACCACCCCCGCTACGCGTTGTGCAATATTTCCAATAAAATTTTTTGCCAAGGTCATCGCGCGATTGCGACGCATCGCGTCTTGCGGGTCACCCGGCTGGGCCATATAACCGCTCATGAAACGAATTGGCGTCAACCGCAGACGATTGACTTCTGCGAGGTGCGTTTCAAAACTCGCATTCGCAGCGACGGCCGCGCCCTTTGCACCCGTTGGCGTTTCCTGCGCTACAGTCGCTGCCACTTCGCTGGCGCCTTCAGTGACGGGTTCAACGTCTGTGGCAGTTCCTTTTGTTTGGCCGTCTGCGGCGGCTTCGCCTTCCGGCGCCGCGTGCAGCGCGGCCTCGGTGGCGGACTTTAACGCCATTGACGCCTGCTGCAATTCAGTAGTTCGAGCATCGCCCGGTGTTGCATCTGGCGAAGGATTTTTAACAGGCGGCGCGGGACTTCCGGAGGCTTCATCAACTGATGCATCTTTTATTGCCGCTTCTGGGGGCGGCGGACTTTCGCGACCCGATGCGGGTGCCGACGCTGCCCCTGGCCCCGGCGCGTTACCGTCGTCCGGCGTGTTTAGCGTGGAATTCCTTTGCGTGGGCGGTAACGGGGCATGCATGTTCGCTGCAAGCGGTGCCTGGCGATCCGCTGGCTCGCTCACTACGCGCCGCGTGAACTTGCGACCACGTTCAGGATCATTATCGCTTTCGCTGGCTACTTGATCTGTCACGTCATCTGATTGCTCGGCATTACCTTCTAATGTGGCCGTTGCGACACGCCGGTGGATGATGTGCTGCGCACTCGGCGTGCGACTGATGGTTGATTGCAGTGCGTGATCGCCCGACTTCGCGCCGGGAATATGTGCTGCAAGCGGCGGCGTGGCACCCTGCTGCACGGTATGCGTGAGTTCGTGCGCTAATAATTGGCGCCCGCCAGGCGTATGCGGTTGATAACTACCCGCTCTAAAAAATACGTCGTGACCGCGTGTAAAGGCCTGCGCCTGAAGTGTATGGGCGACATCATTTGCAGCGGCGTCGTCATGGATGCGTACTTTGCTAAAGTCGTGATCAAATCTCGGCTCGAAAAAGCTGCGCGCAGATTCGGGTATCGCGCGCCCCTGACCCAACCGTCGATTTATCGTGTTTTCTATATTGGGTGCGACGCCGTCAGCATCCGTTTGATTACGTTTATTCTGCACTGCCTTCAGTTGCGTCGGCGATTCTTCGACGCTCATGTTGGATTTATCTTGATCAGGTGCGTTATTTTCGGCATCCCCTTGCGCACGCTCCTCCGCCTCACACGCTACGCATTTTGAAAATATGCGCGTAGTATTATTCATTAACGGCGTAATCATCGAACTGACGGGTTTAGTCTGAATGAGTCGTTCTTCACCACCGTCACCGTCATCTGCACCGTTAGCGCTGGAAGACGCGGGTTCGGGCATGCGCATCACCTTCTCGGCGACCTGATCCGCTTCGCGCTCGTAGGGGTCGTCGGGTTGGCTGACGGAAAGTTTAGTTTGCACTGTTGGTCGATAGGCATTTGTTGCGAGCGGCGCGAGGATCGCGATATTCGCGAAATGATGGCCGGCGCGCGGTGCATTCGCGGCAGGCCCGACGTCGGGCGCTGTTTCGTGCACTGCCGTTGCGCGCGCAGGTGCCACGGACGAACTCGCACGTGTACGCGCGACGGCGGTGTCTTGCCGGTCGGGACTTGCATCAATCCACGAATGCATATCGCGTCCTCCTGACCATTGCCATTTTAGACTTTAATTCAGTTCACAACTCGTTAAACGAACCGACTTTATTAGTCAGTCTGACCCTGTTTTCCCATTGACCCTGTTTTCCCATTTATCGAGTCTGACCCTTTTTTCCTCCGACCCTTTTTTCCTCTCTTTTTTCCTCTCGAAATTTTGATTAAATCCCCGACTCATGTTGCATCCTCCTAATATTTACTGTTTCACATTCCACATTCCACAGGATCGGCGCTAACCGCAACCGTTATACTTCTCGTTAGAAA
>JAOUGF010000464.1 GCA_029857925.1 Gammaproteobacteria bacterium | reverse complement strand
TTGTGTTTGTTCCAGGGGTCTAAATGTGTGATACTTGGTCCATTTTCCGAAGAATAACGCATTTTTGTACTCCTCTGAATGACGGAGGATAATTTAAGTATAGAAAGCATCTATTCGGAATTACACCAAGAAAAAGAGTCAACAATTAATATTCAGTGTCCGCTAATTGGCCGATTGCGGACATTCTTGGGTAACCGGCCAATCTAACCCGTTCTTGCGCTATCCAGCCCATTTTTGGTAATGACAATCCGTTGCTCATACACGTCCGACCGTAACGGATTGTCGGCGAACAACGTCTTCCAAATACGTAATGAATAATGGTGTCAGAATAAAGGTGTCAGGTCTTGCCTATTGCCTGGCGAAGTCAAAAGGCAAGACCTGACACCCATTTCCCGTGCGAGGCCAACGACGCCCCGAGCCCAAGAAATTGGAAACGTATTTCCTTTCCAATAACAATCGCGACCAGGGTATCCAGGCGGCCTATGCTAGCGGGGGCTACAGCATGAAACAGATCGGTGATCATTTGGGATTGCACTATTCACGTGTTAGCCGGATATTGAGTGATGATATGAGGGCAAAAGGCAAGACCTGACACCATTTCCTATGTTGAGTGATGATATGAGGGCAAAAGGCAAGACCTGACACCATTTCCTATGCTTTGCCTGCGGCTTCCTTCAGATTCGCAGTCGCCCGCGACACCCTTGCCGTCCAGCTAACACTTCCCCTTGCCGGGTGTGTGGAGGACTTTCACCTCTAAGTGTGTGCGCCCTGCCGGGCGCACATAGAAAAAGTGGGGCGCTACGGCCCCACTTCGGTCGATATTAATGAAACACGTAATTGGTTGCCGTCACCGTGACCGCGCTGGCCAGCGTGGTGCTAACACCTTTATAAAGATCGACCAGGAATATGTCGGAACCGCTAGCAGTCGAGATCTTCGCCAATGCATAACCGCCATAATTTGCGGTGGAGGAAAAATTGTAAATAGAAGACGTATTTGAAATAGGTGTGGATACGAGACTGTCGGTATTCGTGCTATAAACTGGATAGTCGTATCCCCCGGATGCTGAGGAATTCAATGCATGTAAGATAATCCCTTCAGGCTGTGTGCCGTCGTCGCCCAATTTACCAGTAGATTTATGAATGTACCCCGTCTGCCAACTGGCCGGGAAGGAAAAACCTGAAATAGTAGTCTGATATTCGGTAAAGGCCGTTCCATCATATTTTAGGCTTCTACCGTTGAAGCTGGTCGACAAGGTAGGTTGGTAATAGACCTGATTGTTGCCCCAAAACGCGCTCGTAACGGTCGAAGATAAAACCGGGCTGGCCGCGCCATTGAGGATTATCAAACTCGCGCTGGTCGCGCCCGTGGTTGCTATGGGCGAGGATTTATAACCTCCGGTGGTGTCGGTAATGATGTTATTGGCGGTCAGATAAAAGTTGTTTGTGGTCGCGGTGGTGTCGGTGATCATTGCCGTCAACGCGGTTGAACTGCCGTCTAATGGAGCGCGATAAAGCACTTTATTGACATCCGTCGTATCGATGAAATAGAGATAAGTGCCGTCGGATCGCGTCGTTCCCAGCGTGTTTGCGAAGGTGACCCCGTTGAGCGTGAGGGGTGCTGATAATTTAGTTCCCGTAGGATCATATTGATAAAGATTAAACGTAGCGCCATTGGTGGTGACGCGCAAAATTAAGCCGGTGCGGTTATTGGCCAGTACTGTCGCGCTACCAGTCGCCGTCAGGTCAACCGACGTAACACCATCCGCAAACGTAAGGGGCGTCGTGGTGAACGCCGTGTTGGCTTTGTTGATGACGGTGCCGGAGAGTACGAGCACACCGTTCAGTGCGCCAGTGGACGTGCCGAATCCGCTACCTGCAATCGGCTTCAACGCCGCGCCCGCAGAGGAGGTTGCTGTCGCGCCCAACGTAGTGTACATGTACGCTCCGCAGCCCGTTTGTTGGTAAATCACCAGCGAATTAGCGGGGGTCGCCTGGTCCATGTAGACCGTCGCATCGCAGGTACCGGTCGTATCGGCGTTGGTGGCGCTTGACAACTGGGTGGCTGCGGGCTTGGTGGCGCTGGTCGAAGAACGGTTCACAAACCACAGCGTGTTAGCCGTCGTATTTTTATAGAGATTGCCCAAATAGTGTTGCGACGAATAACTGCCATTGCTGACGATACGTAAATTCGGTCGGGCGATAGGGGCGGCGCCGGGTACAAAAGGCGTCGCGCCGTCGCTGGACCATTTCACAACACCGGTATCCGTGGCGTCTCGCGGGTTCACATAATTCAGTGCCCCGGTGCCATCGGTGTATAGCAAATAGTTGTACGGGCCGGTAGGACCGGTCGGTCCACTTACCGTTGGTGTGCTACCCGTGCCGCCGCCGTTGGAGCTGCAAGCGCCTAGGAGTATTGCAAAAATGAAGCAATAGAAACGCGTTAGGTATCTCATCGTTGTTCCTTTAAAGGTTGTAGTCAAATGTCAGTCTTCAAAACTACAGTAAAGCCAAAGTGGTATTCGGCATTGCCCTCACCAACTTTAGGTTTAAATCGGGACGATGAATTGCGACCGGCATGCATGGGGCACACTTTCCGAAGGCAGTGCACGAGATGTCAAAAAGTGTGCGGATACAACGTGATATTTCCGACCTATGCCTTGTAGTGCCACATTGAATGGCTGCTTGGTATTGAAAATATTAAAGGCGACGTGCATAAGTGCGCGTTTGACG
>JAOUGF010000461.1 GCA_029857925.1 Gammaproteobacteria bacterium | reverse complement strand
CGGCCTCTGCGGCGGCGGTGATGATGATGCCGTCATAAGGTGCTTGCGGTAGCCACCCTAGCCGTCCGTCGGCGCAATGAACGTCGACATTGTGATAACCCATGCGTTGCAGTCGCTGCTGGGCCTCGTGCGCGAGTTCCGGGATCACCTCAATCGACACTACATGGCGGGCCAAACGTGCCAGGATGGCGGCCTGATAGCCTGAGCCGGTGCCTATCTCCAGCACGGTGCCGTGTGGCGGCAGGTCAAGTAAGTCGGTCATTAACGCAACGATAAAGGGTTGCGATATGGTCTGGCCGTGCCCTATGGGCAGGGGTCGATTCTCCAGTGCCCAGGCTTGGGCGTCGTGGGGCACGAATTCCCGGCGCGGTACCGCGCGCAGCGCGGCCACCACCGCAGGCGCCAGCGTCTGACGCCCGGTCTGCGCGGCGCACAGGCGGGTCTCGATTTCGATTTGCGCAATTAAGGCGTCCAGTTCGTTCATAATGTCATTATATCGCGTGTGCCATGCCCCTGGCGGCGTTTTTGCGGTAAAATAACGCGTTTTTCGTCTAGGTAGGGGATAACGATGATCAAGCGGCGCAGCAGCGTGCCGGTGCGGGTAGGGCAGGTGACCCTCGGTGGCGACGCCCCGGTTGTGGTGCAGTCGATGACCAACACCGATACCGCCGATGTGATGGCGACCGTGGTGCAGGTTGCGGCGTTGGCCAAGGCCGGGTCGGAGTTGGTGCGCGTGACGGTGAACAGCGAAGAGGCCGCCGCCGCGGTACCTGAGATCCGCGCGCGACTCGATAAAATGGGTTTAGACGTGCCGTTAGTCGGCGATTTTCATTTCAACGGCCATCGCCTGTTGAGCAAATACCCGGAATGCGCGCAGGCGCTCGGCAAGTTGCGCATCAACCCCGGCAATGTCGGGCGCGGCTCCAAGCGCGATGAACAATTCGCCGCGATGATAGATTTCGCGTGTCGATATGACAAACCGGTGCGCATCGGTGTGAATTGGGGCAGCCTGGATCAAGACCTCTTAGCGCGCATGATGGATGAAAACGCCGCGCAAAAAATCCCGCGTGAACCGGTCGCCGTGATGCACGACGCGTTGATACGTTCTGCACTGGAAAGCGCGGCGACGGCGGAGAAATGGGGGTTGGCCCACGATAAAATCGTGTTGTCCTGCAAAATGAGCGGCGTACAAGATTTAATCAGCGTCTATCGCGATTTGGCCACGCGATGCGACTATCCGTTGCACCTGGGGCTCACCGAGGCCGGTATGGGCAGCAAGGGTATCGTCGCGTCGACCGCCGCGCTGGCGGTGTTGTTGCAACAAGGCATAGGCGACACGATACGCATCTCGTTGACGCCAGAACCCAATGGCGACCGCACGCAAGAGGTCACCGTCGCGCAACAAATCCTGCAAGCGCTTGGTCTGCGCGCGTTCACGCCGCAGGTGGTGGCGTGTCCGGGGTGCGGACGCACGACCAGCACGTATTTCCAGCAACTGGCGCAAGACATACAACGCTTTCTGACGCGCAAGATGCCGGAGTGGCGCAGTCACTACGTGGGCGTAGAAAGCATGAATGTCGCGGTGATGGGTTGCGTTGTGAACGGCCCTGGCGAGAGCAAGCACGCGAATATCGGCATCAGCCTGCCGGGCACGGGTGAACGCCCGGTGGCGCCGGTATACGAAGACGGTGAAAAGACCGTGACATTAAAGGGCGACCACATCGCCGAGGAATTTCAGGCCTTGGTGGAAAATTACGTACAACGCAAATACGGCGCCGCAACAGAAACACACTAGAGTATTTATAATGTCATCCAAGGCCGAAGCTAAATTATTGCACTATACAGGCAAGGCGATCGCCGATTACGCGATGATCCAGACCGGCGATCGCGTGATGGTGTGCCTGTCCGGCGGCAAGGACTCTTACACGTTATTGCGAATTCTTCACTTATTGCGAATGCGCAGCGGTAATAAATTTGAGCTTGCCGCCTACACATTGGACCAAGGCCAACCGGGTTGGGACGACACCGCGATGCGCGCATGGTTGGACGCGCGGGGCTATGCCTATCACATCGAAAAACGCGACACCTATTCAGTGGTATTGGATAAAGTCGCCGAGGGTAAAACATATTGTTCTTTATGTTCACGCCTGCGACGCGGCAATATCTATCGTTATGCGCGCGAACACGGGTTTACAAAAATCGCGCTCGGGCATCATCGCGACGATTTGATCCAGAGTTTTATGATGTCGGCGTTGTACAGCGGGGAGATACGCTCGATGCCGCCGAAATTATTGACCGATGATAAGCGCCACATCGTGATACGTCCGTTGGTTTATTGCCAAGAAAAAGACATCATCGAATACGCGCAGGAACAACAATATCCGATCATCCCGTGTAACCTGTGCGGCTCGCAGGAAGGCATGATGCGCCAACGTGTCAAACAATTGATCGCGCAATTGGCGGCGGAGAATCCCAAGGTGCCGAGTAATTTATTGCACGCGCTGAGCAACGTGCAGACCAGTCAATTGATGGATAAAAATATTTGGGATTTTAAAGCGCTAGAGCGCCACCGCGCACAGGCGGACAGCGTTGGCGATGTACCCATGCCGGTTACGCCAAGCGTCGCACGCGACCCCTGGGATCCGTCGCCATGGGCACCTGCAACAACACAATAAGGCGTTAACGACCGGGTTGATGCGGAGAAAGACGCGACCTAACACCCGAGGCACAACGCGGGGCT
>JAOUGF010000460.1 GCA_029857925.1 Gammaproteobacteria bacterium | reverse complement strand
TCTCTATCAAGTACCGTTGACCGGCGCATTGGCAATCGTCATGGGTGCGGAGGGCAGTGGCCTAAGGCGCCTGACGGCGGAACACTGTGATCGTTTAATGCACATCCCGATGGCGGGGATGGTTGACAGCCTGAATGTATCCGTTGCTACCGGCGTGTGTCTGTTCGAAGCGGTGCGGCAAAGGAACGCAAACACTTAAATCCGGATTTTTCGCATACGCATCGCATAGAAAATACCGGGTAAAACTGGAGTATTTTTATGCCCATGGTAACGACTCCCGACAATATTCAGCATAGCATTGCGCATCAGCGCGAGGTGTTGGTTTATCGTTTGGCGAAACCGATGGAAAAGCTCGCCGACGCCTGCCGCAAACTGCTCGCCAGCCGCGAAAAATTGAATAGCGTGCTGCGTAAGCGTCTGAATAAAATTCAAGAATGCAAGTATGTCTATGTATTGAATGCTGAGAAACTGCAAATCAGCGACAACATCAGTCGTGATGAAACGGAAACTGCGGACTTCGGTCGTGATCGATCAACCTGTCCTTATATGCTGGGCGTGAATAACGAACACCATTTTCATTTGTCGCAGGCCTATATCAGCTTGGTTGGCCAACGTCCTTCTATCACCGCGATCCAAAGTGTGTTGGGTAAAGATGGAAAACTATTAGGTTTTGTATGTGCGGATTTTGATGTGCGCGATTTGCCGTTGGCAGGCGGTATATTTAAAGAGCCGCGCGTCTGGCGCCAGATTAAAGGAGATCCGTCCATACGCGAAGGGGTGTTTTACCAGACGCGCATAGAAAGTGAATTGGATCGTAATATCGACACGGTATTGGGCGTATTAGAGGAAATCATGTCGGCGCACGGCGTCTATCACGTCATGATACATTTTTCGAGCAATCGCGCGGTGATTTGGCATTATGATGACCCGTTCCGTTATCATTTGTTGGATGTAGAGTCCCTCGTCAACCTCGATACGTGCATGGCGTTTCCGCGACGCAAATATCCAAAAGACGCCGTCGCGGCCAAAGAGCAGCTTGGCGCGATATTGCAGGGATTTAAAAAATTGCGTTTTATGGATGATACGCTGTATTTACGGACGGGTACATTGAACATTTTTAACGGGGTTGTGGGCTTGACCTTTTCGTGTGATGGGTCACATTATTTGTCGTGTGAAGAGTTTTTAGATAAGGAACACGCCTTTTGGATGTCCAGTTTGGCGCCGTGCTAATTAAATTATTTGGACGTGCGTGAGTTGGAAATTACGATATTATCGACATGTTGCAATTTATCGATCTGCCGCACCTGTTGTATTTGAATTTCACCGATAGTGTTCGGGAAACGTGCAGCAACCTTTACGAATAAATCTCCCCACCATTGCGGTGGTTTCACAGTGCTATGTGCATTCTCACCGTTAGGTAAATTTTTTACGGCCGGATAACACGCTGCGTTCACAAATACGAATTTCCTGGCATAGGTGAATAGCGTTTCCAATATCCAAGGCAGGTCTTCTTCGGGGCAATGTTCCAGCACATCGGTCGAAATGACACCATCGAACTGTCCCGCAGGTTTTTGACTATGGGGGAGATAGGCAGGGTCATAGCAGCGTATGCTTTGTATTCCCCAATAATGTTGCACGCTCGTCCAGTGTTTGCCGTCTGGCGCGTCATAGGCGACTTCATATTGCAGTCCTTTGCCGCAACCGTAGTCGAGTAGGGTTTCCGTATGGGTCTCGGCGATCAGTTGCGCGATGCGAGGGGCTTGCGGAAACAACGCCGTGCCGGGAAACATCTTGGCGCCAGGCAGACCTTGTGCGGCATCGCCTTCATGGTGTAATTTTCGATATTGTTCAAGGAGTTCAATGTAACGCGCGCTTGGTTCAGGCATGCGAGACGATCCCTGGAAATCGTGAGATAATACGTTGATGCGGCTTTTATGCCATTGGATTCGGAGGGGGGTATGGAGATAACCGTGTATCGTGACGCACCCATCGCGCAGGCGCATCGTAAGCTTCCAGCGGCGATCTATAATCTTGCACATAAATTGCGTGTGCGTAGCCCGTCGGGGGTGGTTTATGTCCCGATACGCAGCATGCAGATGTTGGCGATCATAGATGACACAGAAATCGTTTTTTTGGACATTAATTATAAGAGTTGGGTGGAAATTGCCTGGCAATCCTTTCAAGTTCAGGAACGAAATACACTGGATGATCCTGTGCCCTATGAAGTGGTCATCTATCATCCCGATGGCCAAAAAAATATGGATCGACTATTGAGCGAGTTTCCAAAGGCGATGCAGAGTTTACAGGAAAAAGATAAAGTAGAGGCGCCCGCCAAGGTGCTAAAATTTGTTGCGAAACGCCCACCAAGTGCGGACAAACCGAAGTAGATTGCACTAGATTCTGATTTTTGGTATAACCCATTTGCTTACTTGTGACCATCGTCAAACGATGTAACAAGACAAAAGATAGATTAAGGGAACCGCTAAAAATTCGATCAGGGGATGCAGCGCTAGGCGGAAAGGGGCGAAAAAGCGCAGTTTACACGTTACCTCAAAGGGCTGACATATCTGAGCATTTTTCGACCCTTTTCAACGACGCGATGCGCCGCTCAGCGAATTTTTAGAAGTTCCCTTAACAAGGAGTTTAATTTTGAGAAAAGGCAATGTACTCGGTCTACTACTCGCGTTGTGTGTAATGGGCGGCGCGTACGCGGGTGACAAAACCAACGTAAATAAGGTCGGC
>JAOUGF010000028.1 GCA_029857925.1 Gammaproteobacteria bacterium | reverse complement strand
ACTCATCCAACGTGCGCAAACGTTTGGTATCGACATTAAAGCCGGATTTGATTTCAATGGGGATGAGACCGAACAACCCTTCAAGTATCAAGCCAGTTTCCTAGAGGCAATTTGAGCAGCAAGGTCGCGCGATTGCATCAAGTAAATATAAAAGTCTGAGTTTGATATTTGCTTGATAAATATTTGTTGGCTAAAATTCAATTCATTAATCCAGATCCCGCACCAATGCCGCGCGTTGCGCGTCGCTGACGGCGGAAACGACGTAGTGATAATTCGGATGTTCTATGCCCATCGCGATGCCCGCGCCTTCTTTTGCGGCGGCGATCATCGCAGGCGATAATTCAAAGCGTAAAAAATGCACGGCCGAGGTCTTTTCTTCGGTGTTGCGGTCTAGGTCTTCATCCGCAATTGCCATCACGCGCGGAAGGCCGATGACCTGTACCCACACATTTTGCTCGATGCCGATCAAACCCGCTAATGCGGCGCGACGTTGCGCAACGTCTTCGTATTCGAGCATGAATGTGGCCTTCCAATTGTGACCGTCGGGAACCAAGGGGTTGTAGGCGGCGATTTCGTTGTCGATTTCCTTGGCCTCGAATATGCGTTCGGCGCGCAACATTTCTTGAATCTGATATTGTATCGTCGTGAAATCTTCAAAGTAGAGCGTCGCGTGCGGGCCGATGGCGATGCGGCGCGCGAGTTTATGTTGCATCACGCGCGCGCGTATCGCATCGCGCTGTGCGCTGTAGTGTTCTAAGGGCATTAAATCGTTGCGTGTGACTTTAAGCATAACACACCTCGCTCTATTGTCGGGCAATCGGGTCGGGCCTACGCTAAATTGCATAGGCCATGCGCAATAAGTGTAACGGATGTTCGGGTTCGCGCTCATCACGCAGGCCATTGGCGATCTGGTGACCGGCCATCGGGCAATCGCTGCCGTAATGATCGACTTGAGATTGTAATACCTTGTTGACGACGGGCTTGCAAATCTTCATCGACGCCTCGTGAAATTCCTTTTTGACCGCATAGGTGCCGTCGTGCCCGGAACAGCGCTCGATAGATATGATTTCGGTGTTCGGCACCAGTTCCAACACTTCGCGCGTCTTCGCGCCGATGTTTTGCACGCGTTGGTGGCAGGCCGCGTGATAGGCGACCTTGCCCAGAGGGTTTTTGAAATCGGTCTTCAGTAGGTTGGCCTTGTGGCGCAGCATTAAATATTCAAAGGGGTCAAAGATGCCTGCGCGCACTTTTTGCACGTCGGCGTCGTGAGGGAACATCAACGGCAATTCTTGTTTGAACATCAAAACGCACGAAGGGATAGGCGCGATGATGTCCCAACCTTCGTCTATCATGCGCGCCATGACCGGGATATTCGCCTCTTTTGCGGCCGCGACGGCGGCCATGTCGCCCAATTCCAATTTCGGCATGCCGCAACATTGTTCCTGTGGCACCAAGGTGACCGGGATGCCGTTGTGTTCGAGGATAGCGACCAAATCGGCGCCGATTTGCGGTGCGTTGTAATTGCCGTAACAGGTCGCGAATAACGCGACCTTGCCGCGCGTGCGGCCGGCGGGTTGCGCCGCGACGACGGAACGGTGATTGCGCAGTTGTTTGCGCAGCGTATTGCTGTGATATTCGGGCAGCACTGCATCGGCGTGTATGCCGAGCAGCGCCTCCATCGCCTTGCGCAGCGGTGGGGTGTTGTTTATGGCGTTCACGGTCTGTGCGACGACCGGAATGCTCGCGAGTTTACCTATCGCATCGGTGCTGGTGAGTAAACGGTCGCGCGTTTTGACGTCACCTTTTTTAAATTTTTGCGCCTTCGCGCGTAACATCAAGTGCGGAAAATCGAGATTCCATTCGTGCGGAGGCACATAGGGGCATTTGGTCATATAGCAGAGGTCGCACAGATAACAATGATCGACCACTTGCCAATACTCTTTTTTATCTACGCCGTCGATTTCCATCGTCGGGGAATTATCGACCAGATCAAATAATTTGGGGAATGACTCGCACAAGCTCACACAACGGCGGCAGCCGTGACAGATATCGAAAACACGTTCCATTTCGGTAAACAACGATTTCTCGTCGTAAAAATCTTTGGACTGCCAATCGATAGGATGGCGAGTGGGCGCTTCCAAACTGCCTTCGCGTTTGCCTTGTGTGGGACGGCTCATGACGTTCATGCTCCAAAGTGAATGCGAAAGAACGAACAGGACCGCCGTGGCGGCCCTGTCGCATTAAGTGTTTATTTTAGTTCTTCCAGCGCTTTTTTGAAACGATTGGCGTGTGAACGCTCGGCCTTGGCCAGGGTCTCAAACCAATCGGCGATTTCGTCAAAGCCTTCGCTACGTGCGGTTTTAGCCATACCCGGATACATATCTGTGTATTCGTGTGTCTCACCCGCGATCGCACTCTTAAGGTTGTTGGATGTAGAGCCGATCGGTAGGCCAGTGGCCGGGTCGCCGCATTGTTCCAGATATTCCAGATGCCCGTGGGCGTGGCCGGTCTCGCCCTCAGCCGTCGAACGGAACACCGCAGAGACGTCGTTATAACCTTCGACATCGGCCTTGGCTGCGAAATAGAGATAACGACGATTCGCCTGTGATTCGCCAGCAAACGCGTCCTTCAGGTGTTGCTCAGTCTTGCTACCCTTGAGTTGCGCCATGGGTTTTCCTCCTTTAAGTTGGTTGGGAAATGTCTGACCTCTTTAATATCGTCTACCGCGCTTGATAAATCAAATAG
Organism: Gammaproteobacteria bacterium; assembly: GCA_029857925.1. Lineage (GTDB taxonomy): Bacteria > Pseudomonadota > Gammaproteobacteria > S012-40 > S012-40 > CAKKRP01. The sequence goes on along the minus strand of JAOUGF010000028.1, from coordinate 8,790 downwards.
ATAAATACTATGTATTTGATAGCCGCAGGCTATCACCCAAGAAACGGCGGTTGAATGCCGTGGGGCGTGCAATCTGCGGCATAGCGATGTCACCCCTTGGGTGTACGTAAAATTTACGAATATGTTGTTCGTTCGCCGTTTCAAGGATCATGTCAACGGGCTCACACAGCTGGTCATCTGGCGTATCAGTGTTTGGCGCACCCGTTCTATGACCTGGGGGCGCGGAAAGCTCGCGCGGTAGGCCAGCGCGACACGCCGCGCAGGTGCCGGAGACGTAAAACGGCGTATCGTCAGTAACCGTTGTGCGAAACGTTCACTGCCTGCGGCGCTGCACGGCAGCACAGTGATCCCCATGCCGGTGGCGACCATATAACGTATGGTCTCCAGCGAGCTGCCTTCTATGGTCGTGCGATCATGGCGCTCGTGGGGCGTAAAGCACTTTGGACACGCCGCGATCACGTGGTCGCGAAAACAATGGCCTGCGCCCAGCATCAGGATATTTTCGCCGACCAAATCATCGGCGCTCAATGTGTCTTTTTGCGTCAGCGGATGCGCGACCGGCAGCAGCACCACAAACGGTTCGTCATACAGCGGTTCGGTGATGACGCCGGGTTCACTAAACGGCAGTGCGAGTATCGCGAAATCCAATTCATTGTGCCGCAAACGCGTGCGTAATTGCGCGGTAAAATTTTCTTCGATCTGCAGGGCCATTTGCGGCGCCACCTCAAGCAGCGCGGGGATCAATTCCGGAAAAAGATACGGACCGATCGTGTATATGGCGCCCAAGCGCACCGGTTGTGCGAACTGATCTTGGCCCTCCGACGCGATGTCTTTTAGTGCGTCGACCTCCGCCAATATGCGCTTTGCCTGCTGTACGATTTTTTCACCGATAGGTGTCACGACCACCTCGCGGCTGTCGCGCTCAAATAAAATAATATTCAGTTCTTCTTCGGTTTTTTTTATCGCCGCGCTGAGCGTGGGTTGGCTGACGAAACAGCGATCCGCCGCACGTCGAAAATGACGTTCTTGCGCGACCGCGATGATGTAACGTAATTCGGTCAAGGTCATTGGTGTTCTCGACTATATGAGTTAACGAATTTCTGTTTTTTGTGAAATCGGCGGTGGCGCGGGATTTTTTGCAAAGATGCCAAACGTCAGCAGCAGTGCGGTCACCGCCAAGCCCCAGCTTACCCACAACGACGTCCCGGCGGCGGCGGGCAGATAACCTGCGCCAAACGCGATCAGCGCGACGACCACGCTATAGGGTAACTGGGTCTTGACATGATCGACATGATCGCAGGCGCCCGCGATCGAGCTCATAATGGTGGTGTCTGACACCGGCGAACAATGATCGCCGAAGATCGCGCCATCCAATACCGCGCCCAAGCAAATCATCGTGATTAAGCCGTAGTGATTGCCGTCCAGCGTATAGGCCAGTGGCACTACAATCGGGATCAACAGTGACATCGTGCCCCAACTGGTACCGATGCTGAAGGAAATGATCGCCCCCAGCGCAAACACGATGGCGGGATACCATTGCGGTGTGATCGCGCTGCCAATACTGTGCAGCAAAAAGTCGCCCAAGTGACTTGCGTCAAAACCTTGTTTGAGTGCCCACGCGAGCACCAAGATGCCCATCGGCAATAACGCATTGCGCGCGCCACCGCGCACTGCGACCCATAATAGTGCGCCCGGTATGCGTGCGACACGCAGTGCAAAAAAAATCGCGCTGAGTAATCCGGTCATCGTCGCCGTCAGCAATACCACGGAATTGCTGGAGTGGGCAAGAATTTCGCGCCATGCGTGGATATCCCATAAGCTGCTTACATTCTGCGCGGCAATGTGCATGCCGCCCCCCGACAACCACAGGCCAACGATAAAGACGCCTATCAATAATGCAAGGGGTACCAGCGCCGTGCGCGCGTCGGCAATGGCGCCGGGATGCGCTTGGTCTAACGAATAGGTGGTGGAGGTCAGCGGTTGCGCACCAGGCGCCACCAACAGGCCGCTGGCGCGACTGCGGCGCTCGGCGTGCAACATCGGGCCAAAGTCACGTTGGGAGACAATCGCGATGATTACGAATAGTAGTAGAAACAGGCAATAAAAACGAAAACTCATTGCATCAAAAAACATTTCATAGCCATTGAGGCCCAAGTGCAGATCGTTGGACACGCGTTCGAATAAGCCCACTTCGAATGCGATCCAAGTGCTGACTATCGCCAGCCCTGAAATCGGGGCGCTGGTGGCGTCGACGAGAAACGTAAATTTTTCGCGGCTTATACGATGACGATCGGACATCGGACGCATCGTCGAACCGACGATCATCGTGCTGGCGTAATCGTCGATAAAAATTATGACGCCGAGCAGGAAGGTCACCGCCTGCGTGGAGCGCGGGCCTTGCGCGTAGCGTTCTAAGTGGCGCGCGACACCGGTCAGCCCACCTGCCAGGATAATGATGGAAGACATCGTAAGGATCAACATCACAAACACGGCGACCCGCCAACTCCACGGATCGCTGACGACCTTGGTTAACGCGCCGACGACAAAGGTCGCGCCCTGCCAGGGGATGCTTAGGGGCCCGGCGCCTTGCGCATAGGCAAGGACTAAACCGGCCGTCAACAACGAGGCGAATAGACTGATGGCCAAACGGCGCGTCAGGATGGCCAATGCCATGGCGATCAACGGGGGCAGGAGGCTATACCACGCACCGACCTGCGTGAAATCACCGACAGGCGGATGGAGGTAGGCCAGCGTCAATAGACCCACGCATACCGCAACCACCAGGGCGGGGGCGAGCAGGCGTTTGGGCATGCGGGTTGTCCTTAACGGTTAAACATGTCGGAGTGACGTTTATTCCTGTGCAAAAAGGCGTGCCAAATCGTTTTTACGTAGACGGTTGGCCAATGCACGTGCGGTATCTCCGCGTTTATTGCGTATCCCCACCGGTACACCGGCGTTGATTAACATGCCGACCAGGCCTGGGCTGCCATTGTTGATCGCGACGTGCAAGGCCGTATCTCCGTATAGGTTGCGCACATCTAAGACCGCGCCACGCGTTGCCAGTGCACGCACACAATCGACGCAGCTGCGTGCCGCCGCCAACATCAGCGGTGTATTGCCGTGTTCACTCAACGTGTTTACATTACCACCGCGCTCTAAAATGGCGTTCAGCGCATATAAATTACCGTAGCGCGCAGCGGTGTGGAGCAACGTCATACCGGATTTGTCGCGGAGTTCTATGTTTGCGGTGGGCAGCAGCATATCCAGCGTATCACGATGGCCGTAGGCCACCGCAAACCATACTGCCGGGCGACCTTGTTGGTCGGTCGCCGCGACATTGGCCGCGAGTGAAATCAGCGCCTGCACCGCTGCGGTGTTGCCTTGGCGCACCGCTGTCATTAACGGGGTCATGCCTTTTGCGTTGGGTGTGTTAATATTTACGCGGGCCGCCGCCAAGATTCGTACGGCCTCGGCATTATTCCAGTACACGGCTAAAAATAAAGGGCTATTTCCCTTGCGGTCTTCGGTCTGGATATCCGCGCCTCGGCTGATCAAATATTGCAGCGTATCTCGATAGCCGCCTTTGATGGCCCACGTCAACGCCGTATGCCCACGGCTGTCGCGTGCGTTTAGATCGGCGCGGGCTTGTAGCAAGGTTTCGCAAACCGTGGTATGCCCCATCCACGCGGCATACATAAGGGGGGTGGTTTGATCTTCATCGCGGCCGTCCACGGGGTCGCCACGGTTGATGAGTGCCTGGACATCCGTATTATTGCCCGCAAAGCTTGCGTGATGTAGGTGTGACCATGAATCGAAGGGGCGTACCGCATCATTCACCGCCGGAAACGGCGTAGATAACGGCGGAGGGATGCTTTCTACGGCGGCTGCGGGCGCCGCAATCGTACCTATCCCCACGATCAACACGCCAATTTTCAGCAACAAGTCCATGCGGTAGTTACCTTTTTTCAACTACCACCCTAAATGGGTGGTGACAGAATTGATATTATTACTATAATAGCATAGAACAATTCTAAATTCTGTGGGTGATAGGGTCAGTATTCAGCCAGACATAACAAAAGTGGCGTATATAATCATCGCGCCTAAATAGATATAGAACGAGTGGGGTATAAATGTATATATCGCGAAAGATCAGTTGGTTAGTGTATCTAGTGGGGTTTGCGCTGTGCGCCAGCCAGACCGGATTCGCTGGGGATCTTGAAGATGCCCATGCCGCTTATGATGCCAACGACTTTCTTGAAGCGGCGACCTTGGTGCGTCCATTGGCGCGCGAGGGTGTCGCCGACGCCGAATATCTGTACGGGCGTATGTTTGAGCGCGGCGAAGGCGTGGTCAAAGATCTGCAACAGGCCAAATCCTTGTACGAATCGGCTGCCCGTCATGGCCATGCCAAGGCTAAGCAACGCCTCATCGAACTCGCCAAAAACCTGCCCTCGAATAGCCCCGGCGCGGGGCGAGTAAGTCCTTCGCCCACCAACACAGCGGCGGTCCGTTCTCGTATCGAGTCAACACCTGCGCGGTTATCGGCAGAGCCTGAACACGCAGTTGCAGCGCCCGTCGTCGCGCCGCGAGCGGAACTTGCCCCTACGCCCATGCCCTCCCGCACGGTACGCAATGAAGAAAGTGTTGCACTGGATTGGTACTTGGATTCCGCAAAACGCGGGGATCCCGAAGCCCAATATAATCTGGGTGTGGTGTACGAAATAGGCATGGGGGTCGCGGTCAATGAAATGGAAGCGGCGCGTTGGTTTCGCGAGGCGGTGACCGCTAAACACGATGGCGCCCAATTGCACCTGGGTTTGATGCTTTTGACACGCGGCGATACCGGCGCCGTAGGCGAGGGTAACAAACTGCTGCGTGCGGCGGCCGGTGGCGGTAATAGAGTCGCTGAGCGCTTTGTACAAGACATCTTGGATCCGCAACGCCCGAACGCGGAGACTCAAGCAAACATGGCGCGTCGCCTGCGCGAGGCGTTGGCGCACAGCGAGGGGAGTGCACTCGCGTTGTTGCGTGACAAAGAGGCGTTGGCGAGCGGTGCCGGAACGGCGCGTAACAATGTCGACGCGATTGAACGTAGCGTCGCGCGTGCGCCAGAGGCGCGCAATGACGTACCGGCGCGCCGCTTTGATGAGCCAAGTGGATTGAGTAATGAGTCGCGCACCTTGCGTGAACGGCAAGCAAAGGCCCCCTTTCTTTCGGATCGCGACGATCAAGTGCCGCGTTTAGTGGATGGCCCAAACGGCAGTCAAGTGGTTTTCCCGTCTTCAATGGCCGTTGAACCCAGCCCTGCGCCTGCCCCGGCAGCGCCGCCCTCTAATTTCGCGAACGGCGGTGGCGCACCCACCTCTGTGGATGCGCTGCTCGCCGCCGCCAACCAAGGTCAAGGTGACGCGCAGTTCCAATTAGGGATGTTGTTATTGGCGGGCAAGGGGGTACGACGCGATGAAAATGTGGCGTGGCAGTGGATGCGTAAGGCGGCAAGCCAGCAGCATGTGGGTGCGCGCGCATTTTTACGGCTGATAGAAAGCGCGAATGACCCCTCCGTGACACAAAGCCGTGCGGTGAGTTGGCTGGTGGAAGGTGCGCGCCAAGGGGATTCTGAGGCGATGTTCCAATTGGCCGAAGTGTATGAGGCTGGGCGCGGCGTCACACAAGATGCGGCGCTCGCGGCCGACTGGTTGCGCGTTGCCGCCGCCGCAGGGCATCCGAGTGCAGTCCGAAAAGTGGCCGACAAAGGCCAAGGTGGCTTAGAAAGTCCGACCAGCGCTGCCTTTGGGATGCAACCGCGTAACACGCAGGCGGCGAGTGGCGACTGGGTATGGATTTTACTGACGGCCGCTGCGGCAATCGCGGTATTGGTAATGTTGTTTCGCAGCCCTGCGGCCAACTTGGAATTGGGTAAATTGGCGCTGCCTCAAATGGGGGGCATGGGGCGCCGGTTGTTTGGTGGCGGGCTTGCGCCTACCCAAATGCAGGTGACGGAGATGCAATTGTTGCAGGATATTTGGGTGCAGGATACGCGCGCAACTCAAAGCGTCGCGCCAAGTCGCGCACCGCGTGCGGAGGCCCCGTTGCCGACCGCACGGCCTACAGCACCTGCGCCCGCTCATCCCGCAGGCGGTGGGGTGGATATTAATGCCGGTATGGTAGATTTGACCGCCGCACCGGCACCAGCGCCTGCACCTATGCCCGCCGCAGCCCCGGCACCTGCCGTCATGATCGCCAACGCGATGGTGGACATTACTGCGATGCCGACGTCAACGATGCCAGCGACGACGCCGGATGGGTTTGAAATTTGTCCGGAGACCGGGGCCTTGGTGATGAAGGCACCTATCCTTAATTTGGATGGCACCACACCTCCCCCCGTTCCCGCACCCGCGAAACCAGCATCGCCAGCGCCCGTCGCGGCGGCGGCGAAACAAGCACAACGGCCTAATTATGCCGATTTACGTTTGCCAGTGGACAGTTTGCTCGCGGCGGCAGACCCCGATGACATCTCCGCGCGCAATGTCGCGCGTGGGCAGCGCACACGCGAACGCGTCAGTTTTGATCAGTTTTCCGAGTTTCCTATCGGTATGGTGCAGGACATGGTATCCGGTACCCCAGCCAGCCCACCGCCACCAGTCGATACACATGCTGATGTGGCAACCCCTGCGCCGCCTGTAACAAACAATTTGATTACATTACCTGCGGAAACCGGCGAAGACGGTGCGGTTCCGTTTAATGTCGGCATGATGTTTTATCGTGGGCAAGGCGCACCCAAAAATGATAAATTGGCGTTTCGTTGGATGCTAAAGGCTGCGGAACTGGGTCACGTCGAGGCGCAATACCGTGTCGGTGAGATGTATACCCACGGCAATGGGGTTGAGAAAAATCGTTTATTGGCGCTGAAATGGATACGCAAGGCGGCGGCGGCGGGTTTTGCACTGGCAGCGCAGGCATTGGAAGAACACAAGCCGCGCGCGCTTACCTAAAACTTCAGGGCAGGTCGTCACACTTCTACGCGGCCGTGCGCGATGCAGTACAACGCGCAAGAATATCTCTATGTCCTGCACGTTGTGTCATTGCAGCGCGGTTTTACGGCGCGCCATATTTTGTCTCGATATCGATGCCTATTTTCTTCAAAAACGGGGTGGGCAACACGCCCCCCGCGCTGATGATGACCGCCTGATTCGGAATTTCCATGGTGGTGTTAGCGGTCTTGATCAGCGCGCTATTGACGCGGATTTCTGTGACGTCGGATTTTAACAACAGTTGCAAGCGTTTCGACGCCACCAACGCGTCTACCTTGTTGCGGTTTTTTTCGGCTGCACGATTAAAACTATCGCCACGATAGGATAGCGTAACTGTGGTGCCTTCTTCTTCCGCGATACTGGTCGCGGCCTCGAGTGCGCTATTACCACCGCCCACCACTAACACATGTTGTCCACGATATTGTTCCGGGTCTATCAGCGAATAGACCACCTTAGGCAATTGCTCGCCCGGCACATCGAGTTTACGCGGTGTGCCACGGCGCCCGATCGCCAGCAATATCGTCTTCGCATGATAGCTGTTTTTGTTGGTTTTTACGTCATATCCGCCCGCTGGGTTTGCCTTAATATCTTCCATACGTTCCTGGTACTGGATGCGCACCCCGGTTTTTTTCTCCACTGACTGCCAAAATTGCAGCAGCTTTTCTTTGCTGGTCTCGGTCATTTTAACCTGGCCGACAATGGGTAACGTCACTGGCGCCGTCATCACCACCTTGCCTCGAGGGAAGTTAAACACTGTGCCCCCCAAACTGTCTTGTTCGATGGTTACGTATTTGAGTCCGCCCTCATGCGCGCCTAACGACGCGGAGAAGCCGGCGGGTCCAGCGCCAATAATGAGCACATCTACCGGGGCCTGAAAGGCGGCGCCGCGCACTGCGTTTTTTACCGCTTCCATTGCTTGGCGGCCTTGTTCCACCGCGTTACGTATCAAACCCATTCCACCCAACTCGCCTGCGATAAACACGCCTGGTAGATTGGTCTCGAAATTGGGTTTCAACAACGGTATTTCGACCCCGCGCTTGGAGGTGCCAAAGACTAATGAAATGGCGTCCAACGGACAGGCAACCTTGCATGCGCCGTGGCCTATGCAGTGCGAGGGGTTGATAAGATGGGCGTGGTTGTTGATGAGGCCTAATACGTTTCCTTCCGGACACGCGTCTACACACGCGCCGCAACCGATGCATAAATTGGTATCAATCAACGGGTGCAAGGAGGCGGGTTCGGTAAGCCCTGCCTTTTTGACCTTGATAAAGGTGGTGAGGCTTTGTTCGGTGGTTTGGTGGCGTGAACGCGTTAATATAAATGCGAAAATGGCCAGCGGGAGCCCATAAATCAACGCGCTCTCGGCATAATCCGCTATGCCCATAAACAAATGTAGTAAAGAATCCTTCGCGGATTGGGCGCTATTCATAATTGATCCCTCTGAAATAAGGACAAAAACATTGCAATATTCTAACATGTTCCCGAATGCGAGCTGAATGTCTGCGGTCGGCGACGTTGGCCGATGGATGGGGGTTATAAGCGTTTGTTAAGCAAATTTCACCGGCGCAGCCCCTCGCTCGGATAGGGAACGATCACTGTGGGTGCAACGTTCTCACAGTGTTGTTAACAGCGAGTTAAGCTGCGCTTTCTATTGTCTTAAGGGAACCTCTAAAAATCCGCTGAGCGGCGCATCGCGTCGTTGAAAAGGGTCGAAAAATGCTCAGATATGCCAGGCCTTTGAGGCAACGTGTAAACTGCG
>JAOUGF010000459.1 GCA_029857925.1 Gammaproteobacteria bacterium | reverse complement strand
ATGTAGCTAGTATTTGATTGGAATGGCGCTGTTGTCCGTCGTTGTGTCGGGTTGCGGAAAGGCGTCAAAATCTGAGGGTGACCCGCAATCGGGTACGCACATAGATGGCGCAGATCACTTTACAAGAACGTTCGCGAACGGAGAGACAAAACTTTACAAAGAAGAAGCTTACTCAGCCACCGACCCTATTCCTACCGCCTACTCAAAAGCCAACTTTAATTTTTTACCGCGTTACTGGTGGACAGAAACAGAATCAGGAAATGAATTACTGTCGGCGGCTCCATCACCCGGGCTGAACCTCGAATTCGCATCGGATTTGAATTATCTTGGGGGAACTTATAACCGGTTAATTCGACTTGAAGTCCCAGGTACCACCGTGGGTGATTATTATGCGAATGATAATTTTCGGTTTATCCGGTACAACGAGGACGAATCGACAGGGGAGTGGTATGACATATACTTGGACAAGGTTAGCCTGCTTGAGGTTGGAAAGGTCGGGGAACCGATTAAAGGCACCTTTGACTATTGGGCATGCAGTCGAAAAAGATGCCAGCTCCGTCACAGTGAATTCGCAGCGACACGTGAGGCGGATGTGGAATTCAAGGCGCAGGGCAGTCTAAACAATCCCTACTATTTGGGCAATGACCCGGTTATGTATAAAGATAACCTAGTTGCCAAGCTCGGCCAGCCGAGTTACTATAAAATTGCGATAAAATCTGGCGCGACCTATCAAATGCAAATTTGGTCGGAACAATTTAACGTAGACTATTCTTTGTTTACAGACGCAGCATTCGAAAATGAGATATGTTCCAACCGTTCGAGTTGCAGAGACATAAATGTTTATACGGATGCTATTTATCTTAAAGTGCAGTTTCCCCAAAATGAACGTCGAAAAGTCGATTCCCCTTCGACTGTCATTGAAGGCAGCGGGTTTGCTTTTTACCTGGAACAACAAAATTTTAGCAATACGCAAGCGACGGCTACTAATTTGGGTGTCGCGCCACTATTGCGTAAACAAATTTATGCGCCCGGCCGAGATTACTCCAAGTATCCTTATGAAAGATACTTTTATTACAAGATTGCCATAGATGCAGATAAAGTTTATACGGTTGCGAATTCCCGCACAAATTGGGATAGGAACGGTGACAGTTACCAGCTACAGTTGTTAACGTCCTCCGCGTTTGGCGATCTAGGTGATTGTAAAGAATCTTTATGGTCCGGCGCTACATGTAGTTTTCTTACTGGGCCAGCGCAAACCGATGTCATCGTAAAAACATATAGTTACGACAACACGATGGGAATTTTTTCTATCGTCGAAGCCGTATTCGAGTCGGTGGGTAAACCCGATGCCCCGATTGAAATTGATCGTTTTGATTTCTGGACGGACGCATATGAAAATGAAGGCGTATATCAATCCGTCGTAGGAGGTGACGCCAGTTACTACAAGGTCAATGTATTACCGAATCAATTGTATCGCGTCGATCTGCGCGGCGTGTACGATCAGATAGAATTAACCGTCTATACGGATGCGGGCTATACGCAGAAGATTTGCACCGTCGTGGCGACTAAAGGGGAGGACGGCAGATGCGAATTTACAACCGCCGCCGAGCAGAAAACCGCTTACGTGAGGGTGGATGGTAGCAAGGCTGCGAAATTTCACGGGTCGAATTTATATTTCGGAATTAATCCGCTGTATACATCGCAGGGTACTATAGGCGCACCCGTGACCATCCCCGGTTCGCTGGACACACCGTTCGCGGCGCAAGTCACACCTGCGGCGGCAAGCTTTTATAAATTGGATATCTTAAAAAATACCGCGTTAGAAATTTTCTTTGATGACCACTTGTATCGTTCCGGCCGGGTGAATGCGGAAATTTATGAATCCAGTGATTTTACGACGGGTTTCGTGTGTTCGCTAGAAGTGGATTCATATGAAAATACCTGCTCGTACCTTAACAACGCGGCGGAAGGCAAGACTTTGTATATCAAACTGACCGGCAGTCAGTTCGCGACGGGTATCCCGGTTAATATCACCGTACAGCAACGCGTATTCAGGAGCCAGGGGAAGATAAACGCGGCGCAAATGATTGGGTCTGCCCCCCTCTATAGTTACTCCGCCGAAAATGGTATGGGTGCGAGCTATTTCAAAGTGCGTGTCGGTAAAAATCGGACGCATCGCGTGTCGTTAACGCCGAATTTGGACGACTTAAACGTGCATGTGTATGGTGACAACCTATTTTCTACGGAGTTGTGCCAATCTAGCTTACCTGCATTGGAAACGGATAGCTGTCAATTTACATCCCCTGCCGGTGGATATGTCTATGTAAAGGTGACGGGCGAGAACGCAACCACTTACCGGGGCAGTGAATTTAATTTATCCTTGACACAAATCTACGCAAATGTCGGTACCCTCGCCACGCCCTTAGCGCTAGGGGGTGCGCCGATATCCGCAGTGGAGGGAAGCGTGTCATCAAGCGGCTTTAGTCTGTATTCGGCGGATGTGGCGATCGGAAAGGCGTACACCGTCAAGTTTAGTCATACAACGGATATCGTAGATTTTCAGTTGTATAATGACGCCAGCTACAGCGATACAGGGGACGTTGTTTGCTCTGGCAGTGCGAGGGTGAACGATGTCGGACGATGCCTGACCACGACTACAACAACCAATAAGCTGTGGGTGCGCGTTACCAGTGCAAACAGCTCGCGCTTTAGACTCACGATCAATGAGGCCAATGCCAACGAAGGAG
>JAOUGF010000457.1 GCA_029857925.1 Gammaproteobacteria bacterium | reverse complement strand
ATAATTAAGTTTAGCCCACTTCAATACACTATAACCCTAGAAACGGCGGTTGACCGCTACAATTACATCTAACGATTTGAAACAAATAAAATATTCGTAAATTTCACATTCACCCAATGGATGAGCACGCTATGCCGCAGATTGCACGCTTTACCGCACGCATGGCGGCGTTGCAAATCTTGCCAAGGGCTGGCCATAGGCTGCGAATTGCGCCTTGCCCTGCGCACGCTAAAGCGCACACTCCACGGCATCCAACCGCCGTTTCTAGGATAATCATCATTTGAATTATGCAAGCCAACTGCCAACCGACGACTGCACGGCGGTTAGACCACCGCAGATTGACTTGTTACAATTGCAGATGCCTACCGCGATGACAGACCCCGCACACCCGATGAGCGCCCCCTAATGACCGCCTTTCAGCGCATACAGCAATGGCGCGTGCGTCGCATATTGCGCAAATACCCCATAGAAGAATCGGTCTGGCGAGCGACGTTGGAGGCGCTACCCTGGCTGCCCAACTTAGATACGATCGCCCAGGCACGACTCAGGGATTATGCAACGCTGTTTTTAGCGGATAAAATAATTGTCGGTGCGCAAGGATACGAGGTGCCAGCGGGGCTGCGCGTTGCCATCGCGGTGCAGGCGTGCTTACTTGTGTTGTTTTCGAACTTGGACGCGTACCGCGGATTTCGCTCGATCATCGTCTACGCAGATGAATACATCGTCGCGCATACAAGCATGGATGACGCCGGGATCGTACATGCGCGGCGCGACATCCGCGCGGGCGAGGCGTGGCGAGAAGGCCCCGTGGTGTTGGCCGCCAGCGCAATTTTGCATGATGGGCGCGGGGACGGCATGAATATCGTTATCCATGAATTCGCCCACCAACTCGATATGCAAAACGGCGACGCGAACGGCTTTCCGCCGTTGCCCAAGGACATCGCCGTCACGCAATGGACGCAACACTTTACGCGCGCCTATGCGGATTTTTGCCGCCGCGTCGATGGCGAGGAACACACCGCGCTAGACCCCTATGGCAGCGAGGCGCCGGAGGAATTTTTCGCGGTGATGTGCGAGGCGTTTTTTCTGATACCGGCGACGTTAAACGCGGAGTATCCCAACATATTTCAATTGTTGAAGCGCTTTTTCAGGTTCGACCCGCTGCACACCGACACAACCATACCAGCGTACACCTAACCGTTTAGTTCAATGCCACCACCAGGTAGGTCACATACAACACGCCATTGGGAATCAAATGCCATACGCGCAGGCCGCCTCGCGATACCAAATAACGCAACCATAACATCGCGACGAGCGTGATGACCACACCAGCGAATACCTGTCGCTCTGGCAACCAGGGTGTCAGCGTGATCCCGATCGCCGGCAACAACGTCCCCTGAAAGACCAACGCGCCGGTGATATTGCCAAACGCCAACGTATCCTTACCACGCCGTATCCATAAAATGCTGTTCACCTTTTCGGGCAGTTCGGTCGCAATCGGCACGATGATAAGCGACAACAACAGCGGCGACATCCCTAACAAATGCGACGCCTCTTCCACGCCTGAGATAAACCCCTTTGCGCCCGCCACCAACAAACCCAACCCCAATAACAGTTGCAACACGATGGTGAACATATTTTTAGGCAGGCCTATGCGCGTCAGGAACATCGCCCCCTCCGCCTCGGTGGCATGACCGTCCTGCACCAGGCTCGCAGAGGCGCGCAACGTCAACATCACGTAGATAAAATAGATGAAGACCATACCGAACCCGATCACCGTGCGCACGACGGGCAGATCATGCGGCACAAACAATGCGATGGCGGCAAACGAAAATGCAATCAAGAAGAAATTCAAATCACGCGTCAGACCGGTGTGCTCAGGGCGTAAATGGCCCTGCATGCCACGCGCACGATACACCGACATCGCCATCAAAAAGATCGACAATGTCGCCAACATCAACGGCGCACCCAAGATCGCGCCTACGCCGATTTCTTCATTGACTTGATGGTTGGTGGTGCCCGCAAAGATCGCCAGCAACGGCACCATCGTCTCGGGCAGGGCCGTGCCCACCGCCGCAAACAACGATCCGGTGACCCCTTCCGATATGCCAATGCGCTCGCCGAAATGCTCTAACGCATTCGTGAATACCTCGGCGGCGACCAAGATAAGCACCAACATCAATAACAACACGCCTAACGTTAGCATTGCACCACCCCAGTGTTAAAAATCTTTCGGAGTTTATTACAAACCGTCGCCAAAGTCAGAGGATTTCGCGAACTCTGAGACTAAAACATGACTTGCAGACGGAGTAAATAACTGGATTCGTCGGCTTTATTGTGGTTTTTGATTGCCTCGCCGATGCTGCCGGTGGTGGTCAACACCCAGTTAAACATCAGGCGTGTATAGCTGTCCGCCGCCCAGGTGACGCCCCACGTCCATGCCTGCACCTTGTGCGCGTTCACCGCCTCCCCTTGTACTGCGGTATCCGCATCTTTGACTGCCTGCCAGCCGTCGTACAAGCCGTCTGTTTGAAAAAATGCCGGCCCGACATTGGCCCAAGTATAGCGCAGCGCGAGTTCCCACGCGCCCGCCCCACCGCGAGTCACTGGCGCGGCGATCCCGGCGCGATGCCATGCACCTTCTCGAAAGTTGCGCTGACCCCCGCCAATAATCCACGTCGCGCTGACATCACCCCCGGCGATCACTTCGGGGCGTTCGATGGAATAGGCGAGGTTATATTGTTCAACCTGCA
>JAOUGF010000458.1 GCA_029857925.1 Gammaproteobacteria bacterium | reverse complement strand
CACGGTTGAGGGTATGGAAGGTCGTTTCCGTCCCGGCAGTGGCGGACCCGGCCCCGGCGCGGGGCGTCGTGAATCACGCGGCGGTGCGCCTAGCGGAAAGCCGCGTACGGGCAAACCGCAGGATCGCTTTTCGCGTGACGGTCATCGTCCACACGCGCCACGCGAGGCGGGTGAAGGCCGTGGACCCTCGCGGGATCGTCAAGGGGCGGCGCCTAGCCGTCCTAGCCACGCCCCTCGCGACGGCGCCCATGCCCACGCACCGCGTCGTGAAAACCGTCCGTCAAATGCGAACGCCAATTCACGTGGACGTAGTTCGGGTGCGGGACGTGGCGACCGCAGCAACACGCGTTCCGGGTTTGCGCAAGATTAATAGAGTAAACTAATCTTCACTGGGCGCTTGCCCGAATCATAGAAAACGACAGGTCTTAAAGCCTGTCGTTTTTTTTTTGCATAAAATGGTAAGAAAAAAAGTGGCGCTGTCGCTGAACGGAGACGATGTTTTTTCGATGGGAAGTATAGTATTGTAATCGCGCGTGACGCTGCTGCGATGGTAAGCTGCTAAACGCGGTACAACGCAATCGGCGCACGATGTGCAAATGACACACCAGCAAGGTTCTGGTGAGGAAACGTAACGGAAATATCAAGGAGGACTACGATGGCGAGCCAATGTATCAAATTGTGGGCGAGGGTTTCAGCGGTCGCATTATCCCTGGCCACAGGACTGGATGCGTCTGTTTTGGCGGATTTACCGAGTCCATTACAACTTAAAGTGGAAAATTATAAAAAGAAAATGGCGGCATGGGCGGCCGATCCGGTAGTCATTGACGCGGTGAAGGCATCCAATTCGCGTAGTGGGACAGCGACCGGCATGACGAATGAAAAATGGGGTTCATTGAGCGAAAAAGATCCTGTGGTAACGGGATTTCAATCGACCGATGCAGGTAAACTAGTGAGTACCTGGGAACAAGATAAAGCGATCAGTAAATTATATCTGCGAGATGAAAAAGGCAATTTAGTTGCTGCCAGCAATAATAAACCGTTATTGTATAATGTAAGCGATCGACCCCCTTTCATTAATGGTATGAAAGGTCCTTGGGCGGCCAGTGAAGTAAAGCCGGATCCAGCCACCAAGGCAAATGGCGTGCAATTAGCGGTGCCTGTGATAGACGGTGGAAAGGTCATAGGTGTGCTGCAAACCGCAGTAGTCGCGGACTAGTATTTGCTATGCGATACATTCAGTGGTGTGGTATCTTTACCGCACCGCTGAGTATGCATGTGGCATATAGGCAAGGCGTGATGTTATGTAAACGTTGTGTTAACTATGCATGATTGAACTTCTCAGTTTTACAGCCCTGATACTTTTACTGATCTATTGGTGGGATGCAGTAACAGTAAAAGAACTTGCACGCAGGCTTGGCAGGCACGCCTGTGAACGTGTGCAGTTACAATTCTTAGACGATACCGTTCAGCTGACTAAGACACGATTGCGGCGCAACGCGCGAGGTAGATTAGTGTTGTGGCGTGAGTACCGTTTCGAATTTACCCCCAATCACTTTACACGCCATCCAGGCCAGGTGGTTTTTTTGGGAAGACAGATGATACGTCTTTGTGCGGAATTGCCGGAAATCATAGATATTTGACACGGAAATTTGTCACATCGCCTAACGTCAATTAGTTGACGCTTCTGTGAGTTGGTAAATTCTTTTAAAATCAATGCCTAAGGAAAGCCCCCTTGACAATACTGGAAGGGGCATTTATTCTGCAAACCTTATGTTCAACGGTTGAACACAATGTCCATGAGGGTGCAGATATTATAGCGTCTATGCAGGACCAAACTTCGGTGTTTGGGTGGTACCTCATTTTTTGCAAACCCCATCAGGAGTTGACTGCAGAACGCAATCTCATGGCACAGGGTTACCAAATTTATTTGCCACGGGCGACGCAGGAGCGACGACGAGCGGGGCGCTGGATTGAAACCATAGAGCCATTGTTTCCGCGTTATCTATTTATTAATCTTAGTTCTTCTACAGACTTATGGTCACCCATACGTTCGACGCGTGGAGTGGCGAGCCTTGTTCGTTTCGGAGATGAACCCGCGCGTGTCCCGGACGGTTTGGTAGAAACATTGATTGGTAGGGAAAACGCATCAGGGTTACACCAAATAGAAGACAAAAAAATGAAGGTTGGGGACGTGGTGCGTGTGCGCACGGGTGCCATGATCGGCTACGAGGGCATATTTTTAGCCCGGAACAGTCGTGATCGCGTAGTAGTTTTACTCAATATTGTTGAAAAAAATGTGCGCGTGAGTATGGCGCCAGATGCACTTGAATTAGTGGTGTAGCGCTTTAGTCAGAAGATGTTCAATGATTTATATTCCGCGGCGGACACATTGTTCGCCGTAATGTCCATATACGATGCGGCAAGTTTGCATTGTAGGGCGGTAGCGTGGGTAAGCGGTCATATTGACATGAAAAATGTTCTCATCACCGGAGCATCAGGATTCGTAGGTGTTCCTTTAACGCAAGGGTTGCGAGATAAGGGCTTTGTGGTGACCGGAATAGCGCGACGCGATGTAGATATTGGGATATCCATAATTAAGGCCGATCTGCTGGAATACCAAGATTGGCCTGGTTTACTTTCCGGCCAGGACTGTGTGGTTCATCTCGCTGCGAAAGCGCATGATTTAGCTCAGTCCAGTGGCGAGGACTACTATCGGATTAATCGAGATTTTACGCTTGCATTCGCAACGCAAT
>JAOUGF010000456.1 GCA_029857925.1 Gammaproteobacteria bacterium | reverse complement strand
ATAGCCAACCCCTAAATTCAACTGCGCATGTTCGGCCAGATTGACCGCGGCATAGACCTTGGGTTCGAAAACCAGCACAGAATCCGCACGCATCATTCCGCCTGAACGCTCATTACGACCGGTGACACCGCCGCCACCCAGCAGGACGTCTACCGCAAAATGCACGAGCTTGTTCGGATTGCCGATGTAGCCAGCAATGAGGCCGCCATAACCGAAATCATAAGAAGCATTATGCTTATCCATACCTATCATTGAGGCGAACCCCCCACCCCCGATGTAAAACGCATGATTCATTAACCATGCACCTTTTCCACCCATCAGGTAGTTTGTTTCACCTTGCAATTGGGTCACACTGAATTGAGGACCGCCGAATCCGCCATGCTCGACGCTACTCCCCAGCAGATTTTCACGGACGCCCTCCGCGTAGACAATTTGGCTGCAGATTGCCAAGCCCAACACAAATGCGATTTTATGGGTATTCATAGGACACCTCCTAACGCGGTTTCTAGCTATTTGTTACCTCCCTTTTCCCCGATAATTCATTATCTCCCTACCTATCGCACAAAATCCAATCGAATGAAGTAATCGCGGTGAGAAGCGCACACTATTCCAAAACGCCCACTTGAGCCTCTCAAGTCCACTGCGACACTTCAAACCCTTGCGTTGGCCGTGAAATCAGTTAATATTAGACTTTACGACGTAGTCAGGCGGCCCGTCACGGGGCTGCCTTTTGTTTTTGGAGGCAAGGGGAAAGCGCAATGACCGCGACGTTGATGTCTACTTACAATCGGCAGGCCGTGGCCTTTGATCGAGGCGAAGGGGCGTGGCTGTGGGATGCCGCAGGAAAAAAATATTTGGACGCGATGACCGGTGTCGCGGTGTGCGGTTTGGGCCATGCCCACCCGACTATCACCCGTGCGTTGTGTGATCAAGCCCAACGCCTGTGGCACACCTCCAACCACTTCCGCATCACCCAACAAGAGACCCTGGGCGAAAGACTTGCGGCGATCTCTGGCATGGACAATGTGTTCATGTGTAATTCCGGCGCCGAGGCGAACGAGGCCGCGATCAAACTCGCCCGTTTATACGGACATAATAAAGGCATAGAAGAACCCAAGATCATCGTCACCGAGGGCAGCTTCCATGGCCGCACGTTGGCCACGCTTTCCGCCACCGGCAATCGTAAGATACAAGCCGGGTTCGAGCCCCTGGTGCGTGGCTTTGTACGCGTCCCCTATAATGACTTGGAGGCCGTACAAAACGTCGCCAAAAACACTCAAAACGTCGTTGCGATCTTAGTAGAGCCGGTTCAAGGTGAAGGCGGTATCAACATCCCCAGCAGTGATTACCTGCCCGGCCTGCGTCGTCTATGCGATGAAAACGGCTGGCTGTTGATGCTGGACGAGATCCAAACCTGTATGGGCCGCACCGGTCAGATGTTTGCGTTTCAACACCATGCATTTACCCCCGATGTGATGACCTTGGCGAAGGGGCTGGGCAACGGCTTCCCGATCGGCGCGTGCTTGGCGCACGGCGTCGCGTCCGGTGTCTTTCAGGCTGGAAAACATGGCACCACCTTTGGTGGCAATCCGCTCGCGTGTCGTGTTGCGAACACCGTCATCGACATCCTGCAGCAAGAAAAACTGGTGCATCGCGCGGGTGTATTGGGTCTGCGCATATTAGACGGTCTACGTGAAAACCTCGGGGCAATGGCCGCTGTTAAAGACGTGCGCGGCTACGGCCTGATGCTGGCGGTGGAACTCGACCGCCCGTGTACGGAACTGGTGGCCAAAGGGCTGCAGCAAGGTCTTGTGATCAATGTGACGGCCGAGCGCGTGGTGCGTTTGCTGCCACCGCTGATCTTAAGCGACGCCGAGGCGGATCTGATCGTCCAAGGTGTCAGTCAACTCGTCCGCGAATTTTTGCAGGCCTGAGGATGGTGAACGTGCGTCATTTTTTAACGCTGTGCGATTTTACGCCTGCCGAACTGGCCTTTCTGATGCGCCGTGCGAGTGAACTCAAGGCCATGCACCAACGCGGTGAACGTCACGAGCCGCTGAAAGGCAAAGTGTTGGGTATGATTTTTGAGAAATCATCTACGCGCACCCGCGTCTCGTTTGAGGCGGGCATGGTGCAGTTCGGCGGCGCGGCGATCTTTTTATCACCCCGCGACACCCAACTGGGTCGCGGCGAACCGATCGAAGACGCCGCGCGCGTGTTGTCGCGCATGGTCGATGTCATCACTATTCGCACGTTCGAACACAATAAGGTTGAACTGTTTGCGCGTTACTCCAAGGTGCCGGTCATCAACGCATTGACTGACCTTCATCACCCCTGTCAATTATTGGCCGATATACAGACGTTTATTGAACATCGTGGCCCTATCCAAGGGCGCACGGTGGCCTGGGTAGGCGATGGTAATAATATGTGCCATTCCTTTATCCACGCCGCCAAACAGTTTGATTTTAAATTGCGCATCGCCACACCACCGGGGTTTATGCCGGACACCGCCATCGTAAAAGCGGCGGCGGCGCACGTGGAGGTCATGGAAGACCCGATGCGTGCGGCGAAGGACGCCGACCTGGTCGCCACGGACGTATGGGCCAGCATGGGTCAAGAAGACCAACAGGCCACGCGCGCGCAGGCCTTCCAAGCGTACCAGGTCAACGCCGATTTGATGCGCAAGGCGCAGCCCGACGCATTGTTTATGCACTGTCTGCCCGCGCACCGAGACGAAGAAGTCACTGCGGAGGTGTTG
>JAOUGF010000455.1 GCA_029857925.1 Gammaproteobacteria bacterium | reverse complement strand
CTGAAGATCGAAGAGAAGCAAAAAATCCTTGAAATTGAGGATCTACGCGAACGCTTCGAGCATTTGATGGGCATCATGGAAGCCGAAATTGATATCCTGGAAGTTGAAAAGCGCATCCGTGGGCGTGTCAAGCGCCAGATGGAAAAGAGCCAGCGCGAATATTATCTGAATGAACAGATGAAGGCGATTCAAAAGGAGTTGGGTGAATTAGAAGACCACCCCAATGAAATCGAAGAATTGGTTAAACGTGCCGAGAAATCAGGCATGGGTAAAGAGGCCAAGGAAAAGGTATTGGCGGAGATCAACAAGCTGAAGATGATGTCCCCGATGTCTGCCGAGGCCACGGTGGTGCGCAATTATGTCGATTGGATGCTATCGGTGCCTTGGAAAAAACGCACCAAGATCAGCCATAACTTGGCCGACGCCGATAAGGTCTTAGAGGCCGATCATTACGGCCTGGAAAAGGTCAAGGAACGCATTTTGGAATACCTCGCAGTGCAAACCCGCGTCAAGAAGTTAAAGGGCCCGGTGCTTTGTCTGGTAGGCCCTCCCGGCGTGGGCAAGACCTCGCTAGGTCGATCTATCGCCAGGGCGACGAATCGTGAGTTTGTGCGCATGTCGTTGGGTGGCGTGCGTGACGAGGCCGAGATCCGCGGCCATCGCCGTACTTACATTGGCTCTATGCCCGGCAAGATCATCCAGAATATGGCTAAAGTGGGGGTGCGTAACCCGCTGTTTTTACTGGATGAGGTGGATAAGATGGCGATGGATTTCCGCGGTGACCCCTCATCAGCCTTGCTGGAGGTGTTAGATCCGGAACAAAACAATTCCTTCAATGACCACTATCTTGAGGTCGATTATGACCTCTCAGACGTGATGTTTATCGCGACTGCAAACAGTCTGAACATTCCGGCGCCGCTGTTGGATCGTATGGAAGTGATACGCATTCCAGGCTACACCGAGGATGAAAAGGTCAACATCGCGGAGCGCTATTTGATCCCTAAACAGATCAAAAACAATGGCCTGGTGGAAGGCGAGTTAGAAGTCACGGATACCGCGACGCGCGATATGATACGTTTTTATACGCGTGAGGCGGGTGTGCGTAACTTAGAGCGCGAGATCGCCAAGATCTGTCGTAAAGTCGTTAAGGAAGTATTGCTCAAACCTTCGCGGAAAGAGATTCAAGTTAATCCAAAATTATTGGAAAAGTACCTGGGCGTCAAAAAATTCCGCTATGGACTTGCGGAAGAGAAAGATCAGGTGGGCCAAGTCACCGGCCTGGCGTGGACGGAAGTCGGCGGCGAGTTATTGACCATCGAGGCGGTTAAAACGCCGGGCAAAGGCAAATTGACGATTACCGGTCAATTGGGTGATGTCATGAAGGAGTCGGTGCAGGCGGCGAGTACGGTCGTGCGCAGCCGTTGCGCATGGTTGGGCATTGATGCTGATTTTTATGAAAAAACCGACATCCATATCCACGTGCCCGAGGGCGCGATTCCGAAGGATGGACCAAGCGCAGGTGTCGCAATGTGTACGGCGATGGTTTCGGCGCTTACCGGCATCCCAGTGAAGGCTGACGTCGCAATGACAGGTGAGATCACCTTGCGTGGTGAAGTATTGCCTATCGGTGGATTGAAGGAAAAGCTCCTCGCGGCGCATCGCGGTGGTATCACTACGGTGTTGATCCCCGAAGAAAATCGCCGAGACCTCGCCGAAATTCCTAAAAATATCAAACAAAAACTTGAGATTAAACCCGTCAAATGGATAGATGAGGTTTTGCAAGTGGCGCTACAACACATGCCGCAACCGCGCGTGGAAACCACGCCGCCGGAGGCGGAAAATAAACAAGAGGGATCGGATAGCACAGCGTTGCGACCGCACTAAACAACTAACCACGCACTCGGTGATTTTGTCCGCATCCAGTGCGTGGATTTTTTGTAGAGGTTCCCTATAGATTAAATTATTAAAATTGGAGATCGACGCTCCAGGTGATGGCGGCGTCGTGTTTTTTTATTTCTCAGAATAAATGGCTAGACACCACCTATGAACTGTGCATAGGCGATGAACTGCTTGAAACGCTTGTTTTTTGGTCTGATTTTGTGAAATTTTGTGTTTAATGAGCATCTTTGCTTGACAGTCGTTTTTACCGCCTGGTATAAATGCCCGTCCCAGGGAAAGACGCTCCTGGCAGGCGATTACCTAGGCTTAACAGGGGAGCACATTTGGTGAATAAAGCTGATTTAGTAGAAGCGGTTGCAGAATCTGCGGACATGTCTAAGGCGTCCGCGCAACGCGCAGTAGACGCAGTCATCGATGCCGTTGCAAAGGCGTTGAAAAGTGGGGATCAAGTGGCCCTGGCTGGTTTTGGTACATTTGTGGTGCGTGAGCGCGCCGCGCGCACGGGTCGTAATCCGCGTACCGGCGACACAATAAAAATCGCGGCAGCGAAAGTTCCGGGATTTAAACCTGGAAAAGCATTAAAAGATGCTGTAAACTAGCGGGCTTTCCTGGGTGCTTAGCTCAGTTGGTAGAGCGTCGCCCTTACAAGGCGAATGTCGGGAGTTCGAGCCTCTCAGCACCCACCAATCGCAGCAGAGTTTAGGAGTGGTAGTTCAGTTGGTTAGAATACCGGCCTGTCACGCCGGGGGTCGCGGGTTCGAGTCCCGTCCACTCCGCCAATGTTCGAGGGCGCCAGCCTTGGCGCCCTCTTTTTCTTTAGAAATTTCACTCTTCCCTTAATGGATCAATCTCATGTTGCAAGC
>JAOUGF010000027.1 GCA_029857925.1 Gammaproteobacteria bacterium | reverse complement strand
TGCGACCAGCCCCAACGCGCGCTACGCGCCTTTAGCATGTGCTTGGGGATGGGTTCGTCTAAGACGGGATCAAACGCGGCGCGTAACATCTCCTTTTGTTCCCGATATATGAGTACCTGAGTCGCGGCGTCGGCGTTATCATCCAAATAGGCCTCCACTTGCGCACGACGTGCCGGGTCTAACCGTTGATCTACGTATGCATGTAAGTCATTTTCAGTAATAGAATTCGTGTCGCTCATTTAACTCTCCGCAAGGTCTTTGCTTGACCGGACATGAGCGCATGTAAACGCTCCCGTGCACGCGACAGCCGCGACATCACAGTCCCCAACGGTACACGCAACACATCAGACGCCTCTTCATACGTCAATTGTTCTACACCGACTAATAAAATCACTTCACGATAGTCGTCCGGCAGCTGTGCGAGCGACCGATGCAGATCACGCATTTGCATTGCATCATCGCTGCCATCGCGTACGGCGATTTCTATAGTGTCATCAATCGCGGTGGTGCGCCCGCGATCGCTACTGCGGTACTGATTGACGAAAATATTGTGCATCACCGTAAACAGCCATGCGCGTAGGTTACTACCATGCTGCCAAAGATGAAATCGGGACCATGCCCGTTCCAACGTATCCTGGACTAAATCATCCGCGCGCGCGCGTTCACCCACCAAGGCCCTCGCATAACGCCGCAGACGCGGGATTTGCTCGATGATCAACTCATTAAAATCGCTCATAAGCCCCTTGCGGAATATACCCAATGTCGCTCCACCTATGTAAACACTGAACCAAGGTGGATTATTCCCGTGCAGCGGAAATAATGCCCGAATCTCTTGGGAATATCGCACGCACCATTAACCCTGCATTGATTTCACTTGTAATTTCTAATCGTCCGCCATGCGCCTCAACGATTTTACGACATAAATAGAGTCCCAGCCCGTACCCTCCAGTCGCTCGACTACGTGCCGGGTCTGCACGATAAAAAGGTTGCGCAAGCTGCGTCAACTGAGTAGCGTCTACCCCGCAACCCTCGTCACTCACCTGTAGAAAAACGCCCGTTTCACGTACTTCTACAGATATTTGGGGGGAACGGGCCGCATTCGCTCCGTGTGTGTAGGCGTTATCCAGAAGGTTTCTGACTAGTAATCTGATACGTACCTCGTCCGCATATACGGTAATTCCACCGTCACAGGACACAATCAATCCCTGCGCTAAAAACGGCGCCCCGACCTCGCGCACCAATCTGCACAAATCGAAATAGGATTTGTGTAACACATCATGCTGTACACTGAGGCGTTCGGCTTCTAATAGCTCTTCTATTAGGCGGTCCACCTCATTCAAATCCAGCTCCAAATCCGTGCGCTGCCGTACATCCTCCACCATCGCCGCCGACAGCTTGGCGCGCGTCAGCGGTGAACGCAATTCGTGGCTGATGGCCAGCAGTAACTCGCGCTTGGCACTGAGAATTTTTTCAATGTCATCGGCCATTGCATTAATACTCACGGCCAATTCGCCTAATTCGTCCCGTCGAGGTACAACAATGCGATGCCCCAACGCACCGCTGCCGATCTTTTGTATTCCCTCTTTCAATGTCGCCACGGGCGCAAAAAAATAACGCATTACATGATAAAACCCGAAAAACAAAATTAACAATACAATTATCGGGACAGCCCGACGCCACCCTACCTCTTGATGCGGATGAGGCACTGAAAATACCAGCGTACTTTCAGGATAGCGCGTCACCAAATATTCTCGCTCAGCATAATCTCCGGAGAAATACTGCACCCCGTTAAGCATAAACCGGCGGCGTATATTTATGCTGTCGAGGTTCATCTGCCGCCCGCTTGAAGACCATTGCACACCGGGCCCCTGTACCATTATCTCAACCGGCACGTGTTGCGCGAGTTCATGTGCACGCGCCAAGTCGGGCGGATTACCGATGTCGGCACGTACGTATTCCAGATATTGTTCGAGGTGTGGCCTGACGGTTTGATGAAAGTGGTCGCGCAACGCCCAGGCGATTATGCCTGCCACGACCAACGCAATCACCGTCGTCATCGCTAAAAACAATAATGAGACTCGCGCTTTTATAGAACGCGGTAAATATTTTTCAATGGCGCCGCCGCGCAGCACCAGTCTCATAGCGGTTTTCCCGCAAAACAATAGCCCACACCGCGCACCGTCTTAATAAACTCGTGGGGCGCGATTTTGTGTCGAACCCTGCTCACTAGAATATCGATAGATCGAGTATAGATATCCGCGTCTATCCCTTTAAGCTCATTGAGCAGTTCGTCTCGAGTGAAAACCTTGTTCGGCTGTTGCGCAAGTAACGTCAAGAACTGGTATTCCGATGCGCTGAATGACACTTCCACATTATCCAGGAGCACCTGGTGCGTGTCTAAGTCAATGGTAAGATGTTCGAACTTCACAACTGCATTAACTGGCGAGGCACGGGAAACACGTTTCAAAATATTTTGAATGCGGGCAACCAATTCGCGCGGTTCAAAAGGCTTTGCAAGATAGTCATCTGCCCCTAATTCCAGCCCCACCACGCGGTCGGTTACTTCACCTCGCGCCGTCAACATTATTATAGGCACTGCACTGAATTTTCGAATACTCTTGCACACCGCGAAACCATCTTGCTCGGGCAACATAACATCAAGTATCACTAAATCATAGGCACTGGAGTGCAATCGTTGCAGACCCGCACTAGGCGTTAACGCACTATCCATCGTCAGTTGAAACCGCTCAAAATACCTGGACAACAACTCCGCCAGACGTTCATCATCGTCGATCAGAAGTAGATGCGCCATGCATCGGTATCCTTGTCCAATATATGGGCACTTTCAAGTTGTCCCACAGTTTATGCTAATCTTTAAGTTGCCCTCCCCCGCGAGGGGGGAGGACATTTTTGCCGACTCATGTCGACGCCAGTTTAATATTAATGCATCCTTCCACCAAAGTGCTCCATCCTATCCTCCACGAATTCTTTTAGCGTCGACTGTTGGCTGGCATCCAGGCTGTCATAAAAATCGCCAAAGGCATTCACTATTGCAGGGGCCTTTGCATTGACCATTTTGGTGCGTTCGTCCACCATCCCGATTACACGTTGACGGTCAAATGTCGGCTGCGACAGCAGGGACAATGCATCCGCGTGCATCTGTGCATGCGTTTGTTTATGCTCCTTCGCCACCTCCAACAACTGATCGCGCAGGATATTCAGCTTTGCGACTTGAGTTGCATTCAACGCCAATTTCTTAGTGGCCTTCTCCACCAGGTAAGCGGCGTGTTCGTCGGGGCTCTTATGTCGCCAGTGATTACACCCGGTAGCAATTAGCGAACCGACCACAACAACCGTGGCAACCAACAATGCGCGAGAACGATGTATCATTTTCATCTCCTTGTGAACCCATGTTCAGATATCATCACATGATGACCTGGCTAGAATATTTGAAGCCAAGGTAACATTCATTGCGACACGGTAACAGTTTGTTGCGGTTTGTAACAATCCCTGAATCGCCCGTCCCGCATTGTGGCCGGGGAGCCGCCTGCAAGAAAAAGGGCTTGTATTAAATCGCTAAACGTGAGATTACTAACCACACAACCCAAAATATATCTCGCTACGACAGAGGAGCCGTATTATGCGCAACGCACGGTTTTTGATTCGCTTGGCCACCCACCCCTTCAACCAAGTACGACGTCGCTTTTTAGGTCGGTTATTCGCCGCTGGCGGCCTCGCAGCGGCCTACGCCACCCCACTCAAGGCGCAAGATAACAGCTTGCGTTTCCCTGGCGAAAACCCGCCCAACAAGGTCGTCTACCAGTTCAACAAAGGCGATGCCGAATATCATAATAGTGTTTTATTTTCGGTTGGCGCGATGTTACGCAAATACACGGATGATGTCGCGATCGCCGTGGTGTGCATAGGCCCAGGGCTGCAGATTCTAACCAAAAACCCCACCCGTCCGGTCGCCAAAGAGATCCAAGAACGCGTTTCAAGCTTAAACCAATACGGGGTCAAGTTTATCGCCTGCGGCAATACGATGAAATCGTTGAAGCTGACCGCCGAAGATTTGGTCCCGTTCGCGGAAATCACCGAGGTGGGCGCTGCGGCGCTGATGGAGTTGCAACAAAAAGGTTACGCGTATATCAGCTGGTAGGCCTAAGCGCGTTCTTCCAACCAGGTCATTTGTATCGCTTCCAAGATTTTTTCGTTGGAACGTTGGGGGTCGTCACTAAATTCTTCCAGGGCACACACCCATTGATGCAGATCAGTAAAGCGTACCCGCTGTGGATCGACGTCAGGGTGTGCCTCATCCAATGCGATGGCGATCTCGCGTATGTCTGTCCATTTGATGCTCATGCGTGCGCCCTCAATGATGTTCCGAGACCATATTGATCGTGTATTTGGGAATTTCAACGACCAAGTTTTCTTTACCCACCAAGGTCTGGCAGCTTAAACGCGAATCCGGGTCTAGTCCCCAGGCCTTATCCAGCATGTCTTCTTCGTCATCGGTGGCGGTCGCCAACGATTCTCCGCCTTCCCGCACATAGATATGGCAGGTCGTGCAGGCGCAGGATTTTTCGCAGGCGTGCTCGATTTCGATGCCGTTTTCCAGCAACGCGTCGCACACGCTAACGCCTGGCTTGGCCTCGAGTACTGCGCCTTCCGGACATAATTCAACATGAGGTAATACTATGATTTGTGTCATCTGCAGCTCGTCTAAAACTCGTCTATCTTATGACCGGCCATGGCCTTGCGTATGTTACTGTTCATGCGTCGCGCAACATAGTCTGTGGCGGCCCGCTCCATCGCCTTGACGGCATCTTGCATCGCGATCGGATCATCACCTGTACGCGCTTGTTTTAATGCCGCGAGCGCCGTCTCTATGCCCGCGCGCTCCTGCGACGACAACAGTTGATCGCCATCGACCGCCAACGCCGCCTCGACCGCGGCGATTTCACGATCGGTTTCAACTTGTTGCTCACGTAACCGGCGCTGTAGCACATCGACCTGCGCATATTCAAATGAATCGCGTAACATGCGCTCGATCTCGCCTTCTTTCAATCCGTAAGACGGTTTGACGACGATATCCGTCGCGACACCGCTGAATTGTTCACGCGCGCTGACGTTCAGCAAGCCGTCCGCATCCACTTGAAAGGTGACCAACACCCGCGCCATGCCCGCCACCATCGGCATAATGCCGCGCAATTCAAAACGCGCCAACGAGCGGCAATCCGCGACCAAATCGCGCTCACCCTGCACCACATGCAACGCCATCGCGGTCTGCCCGTCTTTAAACGTCGTGAATTCTTGACCGCGTGTCACCGGCAATGTGGTGTTGCGCGGGATGATTTGCTCGACCAGACCGCCCATGGTTTCCAGGCCCAAACTCAAAGGCAACACATCCAGTAACAATAACTCATCGCCGGATTTGTTCCCAGCCAATGTATTCGCTTGCACTGCGGCACCGATCGCGACCACCTTGTCCGGGTCTATATCCACCAACGGCGGGCGCGCAAAAAACTGTTCGACCGCACTGCGCACGCGTGGCGTGCGCGTGGCGCCGCCGACCATTACGACCTGCACGATATCTTCCACCGCCATGTCGGCATCGCGCAGCACACGCCTACACGGCAACAACGTGCGTTGTAACAAGGGTTCTATCAATGCTTCAAACTGCGCACGCGTCAATTCGCCTTGATATACGGCGCGTGCACCTATGCACACTTCAACCGCGACGCTAGACGCGTCGGACAAACGCTCTTTATACGTTCGCGCGTCGCGCAACAAACGACGACTGTCTTTGGCATCCATATCCGAGCGATTGATGCCTGCCTGCTGCAGCAAATAATCCGCAAGGGCATGATCCATATCATCACCCCCCAGCGCGGTATCACCGGCGGTGGCCAACACCTCGAACACCCCGCGATTCAGGCGTAACAACGAGATGTCGAACGTGCCACCGCCCAGATCATACACCGCCACCACGCCTTCAGTGCCACTGTCCAGCCCATACGCAACGGCTGCCGCAGTGGGCTCATTCAATAAACGAAATACCTTTAGGCCCGCGAGTTTCGCCGCGTCTTTGGTGGCCTGACGTTGCGCGTCATCAAAGTATGCGGGCACCGTAATCACCACGCCGGTCAATTCACCACCCAGTGTCTGTTCGGCACGCACGCGTAGCGTTTTTAAAATCTCTGCCGATACCTCAATCGCGCTAAACTCACCGCCTGCGGTGCGTAGCGTGGGCATACGTATATTGCTGAGATTGAATTCGTAGGGCATACGCGCCTGCAATGCCCGCACATCATCACTCCCGCGCCCCATCAGACGTTTTACAGAAGCGATAGTGTTGTGAGGGTCTTCGGTGGCCTGCGCGAGTGCCTCCCAACCCACGTCGGGGGCGCTGTTAGGCGCCGTATAACGCACCACGGACGGTAATAAATGACGACCCTGCGCGTCGGGCAGCGTCTCTGCCACACCACTGCGTACCGTCGCAATCAACGAATGCGTGGTGCCAAGGTCTATCCCTGCCGCCAAGCGATGTTGGTGCGGGGCGGTGGATTCGCCGGGTTCGGAAATCTGCAATAAGGCCATCGTGCGTCTAAACCCTCTGTTTACATCCCCAACAAGCGCTCGGCGCGAAGCTCGGCCTCGTTGCGCAATTTGTGCATAAATTGTAATTTCAACACGGTCACTTGCAACTGCGGCCAATCCGGTTGCGCGACCGTAAAGCCCAATTCCAGCGCCTTCACCAGGGCCAGCACACGCGCGTCGATCTGCGACTGCAACTCTGTCAATGCGGCGCTGTCCGCCTCGCTCAAGGCCTCGCGCAATTCCATTTGTTCTAACAAAAATTCGGGATCTTTTAACGTCGAATTTTCAACTACTAATCCATGACCGTGCAAGGTTAATAGATATTGCGCGCGTGCTAAGGGTGTTTTTAGGTGTTGATAGGCGTCGTTTATACGTGCGGCCTGACGCACTGCCAACAGGCGCTCGGCCTCACCAGCTTGTACAAATCGGTCGGGGTGTACGGCGCGTTGTAGCTCGCGATAACGGGTGGTCAGCACGGCGACATCGAGCGTAAACGCCACCGGCAGACCGAATAAGGCGAAGTCATTGTCGTTCATAGCTACCCTCGCACCCCTGTCGCGGTATTCTACCGCGCCGCGCACCCTCGTACATAAATAACATTATTTTATTAAATACTAATATAACGGGGCGCAAAAAGACGCGCGTGAGCCTAAACGGTAAAACTCTCGCCGCAACCGCACTCGCCTTTCACGTTAGGGTTATTAAATTTAAACCCTTCGTTCAGCCCCTCTTTGGTGAAATCGACCTGCGTGCCGTCGAGGTAGACCAGGCTTTTTTTATCGACGATGAGTTTGACGCCGTGCTCTTCGAAGACCTCATCCGTGGGTTCGATCTGGTCGGCATATTCCATCACATAGGCTAAACCGGAACACCCGCTGGTACGCACGCCCAGACGCAAACCTGCGCCGCGCCCGCGTTTTTGCAGGAAGGTTCTGACCCGATTCGCCGCCGCTTCGGTAAGACTGATGCTCATATTCACGCGGTCTTCTTCGCATCAACATGTTGTTTAGATTTAAAATCGTCGATCGCGGCCTTGATCGCGTCTTCGGCGAGCACCGAGCAGTGTATTTTCACCGGCGGCAGCGCCAGTTCGGTCGCGATATCGGTATTTTTGATCTCACGGGCCTGATCCAGGGTTTTACCCTTGACCCATTCGGTCAATAGGGAGCTGGATGCGATCGCGGAACCACAACCGTAGGTCTTAAAACGCGCATCTTCGATCACGCCTTGGTCGTTGACCTTGATTTGCAGGCGCATCACGTCGCCACAGGCGGGCGCGCCGACCATGCCGGTCCCGACGCTGGGATCGTCCTTGGTGAATGAACCCACATTACGTGGATTCTCATAATGATCAAGTACTTTGTCACTATATGCCATACAATTTACTCCTCGCTCACACTACTATATCGGCCGTCCATAGGCGGCGCTATATCCCCTTCGGCCAGGGGCACCGCGAAACATAAATCATTCGTACACTTTTTACAACTTACGCGCGTCAAACTCAGTGGTGCGCGGCCCATTGTATCTTCGATATATCCACACCTTCTTTATACATATCCCACAGCGGTGACAACTCGCGCAATTTAGCGACCTTATCACGCACCAGCTTGATCGTGTAATCGACCTCTTCAGTCGTCGTATAACGACCCAGCGTAAAACGAATGGAGCTATGCGCCAACTCGTCACTGCGGCCTATCGCACGCAACACATAAGACGGCTCCAAGCTGGCGGAGGTGCAGGCGGAACCCGACGATACCGCAATGTCTTTCAACGCCATGATCAAGGATTCGCCCTCGACGTAGTTAAAACTGACGTTTAGATTACCCGCCACGCGCGCATGCATGTCGCCGTTCAAATGGATCTCTTCCATGCCCTGCAGGCCCACCCATAACCGGTTACGCAAACCCAGCACCCGCTCGTTTTCGGCGGCCATTTCGGCGCCCGCAATACGAAACGCCTCACCCATGCCGACGATTTGGTGGGTTGCCAACGTGCCCGAACGCATGCCACGCTCATGTCCGCCGCCGTGCATTTGCGGCTCGATGCGCACCCGCGGTTTGCGTCGCACATAAAGCGCGCCCATGCCCTTGGGGCCATAGATCTTGTGCGCGGAAAACGACATCAGATCGACCGCCAGCGTTTCCAGATCGATAGGCACTTTGCCCGCGCTTTGCGCAGCATCGACGTGTAATAAGATACCGCGCGCGCGCGTCATCGCACCAATTGCACCTATGTCTTGAATGACACCGATTTCATTATTGACGTGCATCAATGACACCAGCACGGTGTCCGGTCGCAACGCGGCCTCCAATTTATTGAGATCTACCAGCCCGTTAGTCTCTGGATCGAGATAGGTTACGTCGAAGCCTTCGCGTTCTAATTGGCGGCAGGTATCCAGCACCGCCTTGTGCTCCGTCTTGCAGGTGACGATGTGCTTGCCCTTTTTTTGATAAAAATGGGCCACACCCTTGATCGCCAGATTATTTGATTCCGTCGCGCCCGACGTCCACACGATTTCTTTTGGATCCGCATTTATCAGCGCTGCGACATGACCGCGCGCCTCATCTATCGCCTCTTCTGCGGCCCAGCCAAACGCGTGAGAACGTGAGGCCGGGTTGCCAAACACGCCGTCTATGGTCAAAAATTTAGACATTTTTTCAGCCACGCGCGCATCCACGGGGGTGGTTGCCGAATAGTCGAGATAGATGGGCAAACGCATGTTAGGACTCCGTATATAACTCAAATAGCCATCAATGTATAATGTCTGTTCACGCCAAACGCACCGCCGCCATGTCGCGGAATTGTGCAATCACCTTAGCCAATATCACCGTAAAACTTTCTATTTCCGTTAGCGTAGTAGCGTGCCCCAGGCTTATCCGCAACGCCCCTTCCGCCAAACTCGGTGCGACCCCCATGGCCATCAACACATGACTGGGTTGCCCGGTTTTACTCTCGCATGCGGACCCGCTACCTACCGCGAAGCCCTCGGCATCCAAGGCCGTTAGCAGCGTCTCGCCATGCACATCGGGTACGGCGATAAAACTGGTGTTACAAATGCGTGGCGCCTGTTGCCCGAAGACCGTAATCCCCGGCAGTGTCGCGGCCAAACGCGCCTCTAATAGCGTGCGTAAGGCGCTTACATGCGCCACACGCGCCTCTAACTCCGCCGCCGCCAGCGCAGCTGCGGCGCCAAAACCGACGATGCCCGCAACGTTTTCGGTACCCGCACGCAGGCCGTGTTCGTGACCGCCGCCATGGAGCAACGGTTCTATATCTAGCGCACGATCAAAGACCATCGCGCCGACCCCTTTGGGGCCGTTGATTTTGTGGGCCGACAGCGTCAATACATGCGCGCCACTGGTGTTGAAATCGATCCGTAGCTTACCTGCCGCCTGCACCGCATCACAGTGCACAAAGGCACCCACCTCGCGCGCGGCCGCAGCCATCGCTGAAACCTCTTGGATCACCCCGGTCTCATTATTGACCCACATCAAAGTGACCCACTGGCCACTGGTAAGATGGCCACTTGCGGTAGTGACATCGACCTGGCCGGTATGTTCTACCGGCAATTGCGTGACTGTAACCCCGCGTCGTTGCAGCGCCTTTGCCGCCTGCAACACCGATGAATGCTCTATCCCAGATACGGCCACATGTGTGAGGTCCATTCCCAACACCGCGCCCTTCAGCGCAAGGTTATTCGCCTCTGTACCCCCGCTGGTAAACACCACTTGCGAGGGATGGGCACCAACAAAGGCCGCGACTTGTTCACGCGCCTGATCAATCGCTGCCCGCGCTACGCGTCCTTCGCGATAAAGCGCCGAGGCATTCGCGAAGTTCGCCAACAGGTAGGGCTGCATGGCCTCCAGCACCCGCGCATCCAACGGCGTGCTGGCATTGTGGTCTAAATACACCACGGTGACGAACTACACATTTAAATACCTTCCTCACACACCACTGACCCGCGCCAGGGTGTGTGACCTGCCACAGGACTAACCCGTTACCAAAGACACGGGCATCGCCGCCGTTACACCGCGCGTTGCCTCGCGCTCTAAACGCGCTGCGGTATCTTGTACGCCTTTACGGGCGACCAGATTTGCCAAACTGATATTATCGAGAAAATTGACGATTTGCGCACTTAAATCGCACCATAATTCGTGTGTCAGACAGGGTTCGCCGTTATGACACGTGCCCTTGCCTTCGCAACGCGTGACGTCCACCGATTCATCCACGGCGGAAATAACACTCGCGACAGAGATTTGGGCCGCCTCGCGGCTTAAGCGATAACCGCCACCCGGGCCGCGGGCGCTGTCCACCAAGCCGTTTTTACGCAGCTTCGCAAATAATTGTTCAAGATAGGACAAGGAAATACCTTGTCTACGGGAGATATCCGACAATGTAATAGGCCCTTCATTGAAATGGATGGCCAAATCCAACATCGCGGTTACCGCATAACGACCTTTAGTAGTCAGTCTCATGGTCTCTCGCCTTTTATAAATACCTTTTGCCCAAACCCTAGGTACTGCGTTATATTTCTCGCAGCGGCCTCCATACAACTGAAGCATCACGATGCCACGTATTTAATTCTACATGACTTAGCAATTTTGTCAACTATTAATCACACAATATTTGTGGCACTAATCACGCTTTAGCCCACCCCTCTCGGAGTTATACCGTTCTCCGTTCTCAGGAAGCTCGCAAGCCTCCATTTCGGGCATCGCCGCGTCGCCTACATCCACACCCAACTCTTTCATTTTATTGCACATTAATATCAACCGCTGATCTACCGTGTGCATGTGATCGAGGATACAATTGACCGCGTGCGCAACGGGGTCGGGCATTTCTTGGTTAGTGCCATAGGCATCAAATCCGATCTTTTTTGCCATCGCCTCGCGGCGCTGTTGCGCCTCAGTCACCGGCGCGGCCTTAGCCACCAACCGACCCGGGATACCGACGACGGTGGTGTTTTCAGGTACGTCTTTGACGACTACGGCATTCGAGCCCACACGCGCGCCTGAACCGAGCGTGATCGGCCCTAGCACCTTCGCACCT
>JAOUGF010000454.1 GCA_029857925.1 Gammaproteobacteria bacterium | reverse complement strand
CTACACGAGCGCGACAGGGCCGAATAGTTCCTCGCTATACGCCAACATGCCGGGAGTCACATGATCGAGGATGGACGGTGCGTAAAAAAATCCAGGGTCGGGAAGAGGGGCGCAGCCGGTGACGGCAACCGCGCCCTGGGCGATACTGGCGGTCACTTGGGCGTGCAATTCCACGCGCAAATCTGCACGCGCCAGCGGCGCGATCGTGGTCTCGGGTGCGCACGGATCGCCAGGTCGCAGTTGTTCTACCGCTTGCTTAAAACGCTTTAAAAACGCGTCGGCAATCGCATCGACAACGATAAAGCGTTTGGCCGCGATGCAGCTCTGCCCTGCGTTTTGGAAACGCCCGATCACCGCATTGCGCACCGTAAAGTCGATGTCGGCATCCTCCAATACGATAAAGGCGTCTGATCCGCCTAATTCCAACACCGTTTTTTTCAGTGCCGCCCCGGCGGTCGCCGCGACCTTGCGCCCCACCGCCTCACTGCCGGTGAGGGTGACCGCATGAATGCGCGCGTCGGCGATCACCCCGGCGACCTGGGCGCTGTCGATCATGAGTACCCGAAATACGTCTATGGGAAATCCCGCTTCATGTACCAAGCGCTCAATCGCCATCGCGCACTGGGGAACATTTGCGGCGTGCTTAAGCACGGCGGTATTCCCGGCCAATAACGCAGGCGCCAAGAAACGAAATACCTGCCATAACGGAAAATTCCACGGCATGATCGCCAACACGGTGCCCAGCGGTGCAAACCTGACCTGGCTTTTATAGGCGTCCGTTATGACGGTTTCGGGCTGTAACCAGGCCTCGGCCTGCGTCGCATAAAACTCGCAACCGAAGGCGCATTTTTCCACTTCGGCGAGTGATTCACCTAACAACTTGCCCATTTCCGCCGTAACGATGTGTGCCAACGGTTCTTTTTGTGTGCGTAGCAGTGATACCAGCTTGCGCATCCGGGCGATGCGCGTCATCATATCCGTATGTGCCCATGAGGATGAGGCGCGGGCAACCGCAGTGAGTGCGTCGTCTAATTGTGCGGCATTCCACGCGGGGTACTGATTTTGCACTAAACCGGTGGCGGGGTTGGTCGACGTATAGGCCATAAGGATGCTGTCTCTTTGATGTTGCATTGTAAGTGGTGATGCAAGCGCAGGGTGAATCAATATGTTAAAACTTCAAGCTAGGCGCACGTGGCGCCTCCTGCTCATTATAGCGTTGTCTGCCGCTGGGCTGCCAAGCGCCCTACAGGCGGCGGTCTCGAATATCGAAGTTGCGTCGGCAAAACAGCGTCAAGAATTTATGCGCGCGCGGGAGGCGATTAAAAAGGGACAGGTAAAAAACATCGCCAAACAGCTGGCGGCGTTGAAAGACTACCCACTCTATGGTTATCTTGAATATGACCTGTTGGTCAAACGTCTGCATCGCGCCACTGATGACGAGGTGGCTGCCTATCTGCAGCGTTATGAAGACTCCCCTATCAGCGATCGTTTGCGCGGCCTATGGTTAAGCGTTTTGGCCAACCGCGCCCAATGGAACACCTTTCTTACATATTACCGTGAAGGCCTGAGTTCATCATTGAGTTGCTATTATGCCCACGCGTTATTTCAAGCCGGGCGCAAGGAAGAGGCGATGCCGATTGCCGAGGATTTATGGTTGACTGGCAAACCTCAGCCGCGCAGCTGCGATCCCGTGTTTGAGAGTTGGCAAAAGGCCGGCGGTATGACACCTCTGCAAGTCATGGAGCGTATCTCGCTTGCGATGGATCAAGGGCAGACCGCAGTGGCGAAGTCTTTAACGCCGAAGTTGGAACCCAGCGAACGTCAGTGGGTACGCTTGTGGGAGAACATGTATAACAGTCCCCAACAGTATATGGCCCAGGCCAATGAGTTGACCGATAGCGCCGTCGCGCGGCGCATCGTGCGCTTTGGCGTGCGTAGATTGGCGCGCCGCGATCTAGACGGGGCTGCAGCGATGTGGCAAAAACTGCGCGTGCAGCACCTGGCTTTAGATCCGCTCGCGGAAATCTCGGCGGTGGATCGCGATCTTGGTCTGAAGGCTGTGTTACAGCGTCATCCGCGATCGTTGGAATGGCTGACACAAGTCGAAAACCCTGATGAATTGGTGCGTGGTTGGCGGATACGTGCGTCGATACAACGCCAGGATTGGTGGGCAATCCAGCATTGGATTGAGGCCCTACCGCTGGAGGAACGAAACCTAGATAAATGGCGCTATTGGCGTGCCCGCGCGCTAGAGATGCAAAGCCGCAGCCTGCCGGTATTACGTACCGCTGCGGAACGTATCTATGCGACGTTGGCCAGTGAACGTTCATATTATGGATTTTTGTCTGCAGATCGCTTAGGGATCGCCTATGAACTCAAGTCCGCACCACTAGATTTCAGCGAGGCTGAGCTGCAAGAGATGGCGCGCCGTCCAGGCATCGCACGCGCGCATGAACTTTACCGGCTTGGCCTGCTAGGGGACGCGCGCCGGGAATGGAATTTTGCGATCACCGGATTGGATAATCTTGGGTTAAAAAAGGCCTCTATGCTGGCCAACTTGTGGGAGTGGCATGACCGGGCGGTGATGACCGTTGCGCGGGCCGATAACATGGATGATTTGCGGGTTAAATATCCGATGCCCTTCAAAGACGTCGTACTTGAACAAAGTGCTGAGCGGGGCATAGACCCGGCCTGGGTCTACGGCATCTTACGCCAGGAGAGCACCTTTATGCCGGATGCCCGTTCGCATGCGGGGGCGATGGGCCTAATGCA
>JAOUGF010000453.1 GCA_029857925.1 Gammaproteobacteria bacterium | reverse complement strand
TGTTTGTGTTGGTCGTGAAATATTCGACGCCATTGACGAAGACGCTGCCAAACCCGGTGATTTTACCGACGGTCGTCTTAGGCGTCATGCCGGTGCCGGATTCGCCGCCGCCCATGGGCACGCCGCAGGCCGCGATCGCCGCAGTCAAAACTCCTATACGCGTGTTACGCATCAGCATAGTCATATCACGACTCCGTCAGATTGTCGTCTTCAAAATAATAAATGCCCACGCCCGCCGCTTTACGTCCCGTACCTTTGGCGGACGGATTGACATCGCGATCGTGTTGCGACATCGCGCGATCAAATTCTTCCAAAATGCGCTGCGCACTTTCGGTGATCAGTGCGCGTATGATCGGCAAACTTTCTTCCGGTAGGTTGTCGTAATACACCTTACGTTGAAAAAAGCGTTCGCGGTCTTTTTCATAAATATTGCGGTCTATCGTCGCGATCAATCCGCCGACGTCTTGACCTAAAATACCCAGCTTGCCTAATTCATCGGTGTGCGGAATATAGGCGCGCGTGCGCAAGCGCAGTTTATGCGCGGGCAACACCTCCGCCACGCCGACGCGCACCAATTCATCCATAATCGAACGCGGTGTCATATCACCGCTGTACGCACGCACTAAAGTGCTAAAGGAGGGTTCTTCACCTTCGATCGCCAATTCGAGACATTCACCGTTGGCGTCGCAATACGTGCGGTCATGCACCCAACCGTACACCACACGTGCGGCGCGGTGGTATTTTTCAACGGGGGGGTCATCGGCCAATGTAATGTCATGCAAGCGATGCACCTCTTTGCGCGTCAACCCCGTGAGGGTTGCGACGCGGCTATCGCTTTGTTTGCGGTTTTCCAACTTGAATTCTTGGGTCGCGGCATCGACATAGGCGCGTTTCGCGATATCGGAAAACACCTTAAATGTCACGCCATTGCGCAATAACAGACGCGCCAACGGTCGGCATACCTTGTATACCGCTTTGAGTAAGATCGCTTGTTGGTTATTGCCCATATCAACCTGACCGTTCGCCCTTGCGGGCGGGTGGCGATTGGGAAAATACTCCCAATACCCCCAGTATGTCGGACGTGGACGAAAAATAGTTAAGGGATAAAAAGGCTTAAAATGTGATGGATTAGACAAAAACGAGGGTTACGTCATACCCGCGACGCAACCAATTATTCCCACTTAAAAATCAGCGACCCGATGACCAAAAACAGCACGCCCGTCACGCCCAGCACCGCCAAATGCGGCCAGATGTCCATGATCCCCGCGCCCTCGTTCATCACCGCGCGCGCACCCGCAATCATGTGCGTGAGCGGAAAAATATTGGACAAGGCCTGCACCCAAGGATGGGTGCCTTCCAACGAAAACCATGCGCCGCACAATAACATCATCGGCCAACTGACGGTGTTCAGTATGCCACCTGCGAATTCTTCCGATGAAGAACGGGACGCGATCAGCAACCCGATAGAGATCATACACAACGTACCCAGCGCGGTGAGCAAAAACAACGTCACGTAGGAACCCTGCATATTAAAATGGATCAACAGATTGCAACCGATGAATACCACGGTGGTGATGGAAAGCACGAGCAGCAAACGCGATATCAATTGCGCCAATAAAAACGGAAACGCCGACACGGGCGTGGCCTTCAGGCGTTTCAGAAAGCCATTCTTTCGATAGCGCACGATCACATAGCCGACGCCGAACAGACAACTGAACATGATGTTCATACCCATAATACCGGGCAAAAACCAATCGACGTAGCGGATTTCCACGCCGTCGGCGGCATTGCGCACATATTGTTGCGGCGCGCTCGCCCACAGGATGCGTTCGACAAGGTAGCCGTTGGCGGAATTATTGTTCACCCAATAGCGACGCGGTGTCGCGAGGTCTAGCGCCAAGTCGATTTGGTGATGACTGACCTTGTTGACCAGCGTTTCCACGTCTGTATATTCGATAAATTCGATATAACGTGTCGCCGCCAACGTCGGACTGACTTGTTGCAATTCGGCCTTGCTGCCGACGATGCCGATTTTATAGACATCGCGCGCGCCGCCGGAAAACATAAACCATAGACCGAACACCAATAAAAAGGGGAACGCGAGGTTCCAACCTAGCGCGGAACGATCGCGTAAAAATTCCATATTTCGTGCATGTAGTACCGCTAAAAATTTTTTCATGGTCAGGCCCGCAACCCTTTGCCGGTAAGGGCGATAAAGAGATCTTCGAGTGTCCACGCGCGGATGCGCAGTTGCGCCAACGAAACACCCGCCGCGATCAACGTCGTCAATGTGTTATGCAAGTCATGCGTATGTATTTCAATAAAATCACCGCCCTCGACACCTTGTAATGAGGTGCCCGCCAGGCGCGTGCCGACATCCACCTTGGGCAGCTGGATGACGACATCGCCGAAATGTTCCGTCAAGAGTTGCACCGGTGTCCCTTGCGCCATGATCTTGCCTTTGTCCATGATGACGATTTCATCACACAATGCATAGGCCTCTTCCATGTAATGCGTCGTCAACACCACCGTCTTGCCGCGCGATTTGACCAAGCTCACTAGATCCCAAAAGTTGCGTCGCGCCTGGGGGTCTAATCCGGTGGTGGGTTCGTCTAAAAACACTAGTTGAGGGTCGTTAATCAACGCTACCGCCAATAACAGGCGTTGGCGCTGCCCGCCGGAGAGTTTGCGCGTGTCGCGGTCTAAAAATTCACTCAACGCGCATAATTCGATTAATTCCGCGACCGCCGCGGTGCGCTCGTAGAGTTTGCTG
>JAOUGF010000452.1 GCA_029857925.1 Gammaproteobacteria bacterium | reverse complement strand
GGGGTGCCACCCCCAATCAAGCCCCTATCGCGGCAGATGTATCGCTGAGCGTCGACAACGGGCCGGACGCCTATTTACACAGCGTGTTGCATGGAACGTACACTTACACGGACAAAGAACAGGATGCGGAAGGCGCCACTCAACTTGCTTGGCTGCGCGACGGCCTCGCGATCGCCGATGCAACCCGCGCCACGTACACCATAGACGCGGGTGATGTCGGGCATGCCATCGCGTTTCAGGTGACGCCTGTGGCCACCCAGGGTAGTTTAAAAGGTGCGGCGGTTATGTCCACCGCCATTGCGGTCACCAATCAAGCCCCCACGGCACGCAATGTAGACATTGTCGGCGACGATACCGGTACTGCACGTATAGAGACCCCATTGTCTGTGCGTTATGAATATAACGACCTTGAGGGTGATGCCGCCGCAGTGGCGAGTTTTCGCTGGCTGCACGAGGACGATAGCGTGGTTGGCACTGACATTAATTATCGCGTCGCGATCACAGACCTTGGACATACGCTGCGTGCGGAGGTCACGCCGCGTACTGCGACCAACACGCAAATCGGCCTGCCAGTCACGTCGCGTGCGATTACGATTTTAAACAGCGCGCCTATCGCGTTGAATCTGCACATTGACACCGTCACAACCACCTCGCCGCAGGTCGGCACACAAGTGAGCGCCATATACACGTTTTCAGATCTTGAAATGGATATGGAAAAAGACAGCGTGATCGAGTGGCGCAACGACGCCTCCACTAGCGCGCCCATTGTGGGCACCGGAAAAACCTACCAGATACAACCTGCAGATGCGCATAAAACGCTTACCGTTTCCGTCACGCCGCGCGATGCCTCCGGGAACATCGGCACCACGGTGACCGCGTCTAAGGCGGTAGAAAACAGCGCACCGCAGATCAATGGCCTCGCGTTGCAAGGTCTTGAGCAGGCCTCCACGACGCTGGGGAAAGAATTGCAGGCAATATATACCTTCACCGACGCCGACGGCACGACAGACACCGACGCATCGAGTTTCCAATGGTATCGTGACGGACAGAAAATCGATCTCGCAGCGCGCGCCCAGTATCGCGTCGTCGCGCTCGACGTAACACCGGCACCGACGCTGTTAGAAGTAGAAATCACGCCCAAGGATAGTTACGGCGGCACCGGCACACCCGTCCGCGTGGGTGTCACCACCACCAACCAGCCCCCCGCCGCAAATGCGGTGACATTGACCGCGAACGGAGCATTGCGCGCAGGTACCGTATTGGAACTGAGTTATACGCGTAGTGATCTCGAAGGCGATCTGGCGCCTACACAAGGCGATGAGATCATTTGGCAACGCGACGACGGCAACACCATCACCACGCTCGATGCGACGTTGCGCGATCGCTATACGCTGACCGCCCAAGATGCCGGTGCCAACCTCACCGCAACGGTCACGCCGTTGGCCGCCACCGGTGCACTGCGTGGCACCGCCGCGAGTTCCAATCGCGTCGTCATTGAGGCCAGTCGTATCGGCAATTATGTCATCACCGCACAGATCCCCGTGTCTTTTGCCTATGCACATGACATAGCAGGTGTACTTAACTTGGGCCGCAAGGGTTGGCGGATTAATGAAATGGGCCAGGTGACGGGCACAGGGGCAACGGCTACGAACAATAACCGGCATTACTTTTGGAGCGGCGAATTGATAGATGTCTCCGCGTATGCCGAAACCTTCGGCACCACCCTCGTCTCCGGGGAAGGCGTTCACTTGTTAAACAACTACAACGCACTCTCGGCGCCTCCGTTAACCTACTTAATGTTACGCAGCAGCAGCATCTTAGACTCGTTTTTTGGAAATATCGCACTGGGATATTCAACCACGACGACAACTCAATCGCAGTTCTACGTATGGAGCTGGCAGTTGGGTGTAGCAACAGCAAAAGATGTTGGCGGGTTGTTGTCGCCGAAGTATATTTACAATGGGCCTATGCAAGTGACCGTGGATTATAACCAATATGCACTGCTGCCGTATCCCACGTCGCCTACACTACCCGGCCAACCTAAGGCCATTGACAGCCTGTATTTAGATTACACCACGGATTCCGCCTACAGAACGATAGTCAACAGCTTTTACATGAGTTACCCGGCTGCCCCCAGCGAAATGCCCGTCGCGCTGCAAACGCCTGCTGGCTTTATTGGCAATGTCGCGTATGACATCAACGTTAAACGTGAAAGCGTGGGCTTCGTGTATCCACAGATCACCGTGCCATTAAAATTTACGGGCAGCAATGCAACCCTTTGGGATGCGCAAGGCAAGGTCGCAAACCTTGGCGCGCTGCCAGGCGATACCTTTAGCGCGGCATTCGGCGTCAACAATTCCAGCCAAGTGGTAGGCGTGTCGTTTAATGATCCCAATAGCTTTTACTCCGTAAAACACGCATTCGTCGCGGACACGGCCGGTATATATGATTTATCGGCGCGCACGAAAGACGCGCAGGGTTTGACATGGAAAATAGAACAGGCGTTCGCGATCAACGATGCGGGGCAGATTGTCGCCAGTGGCAGAAAAACCTCCAACGACGCGCTGCAGATGTTGGTGTTAAGCCCACAAGATTTAGCCGCAACGGACTTATCCATCACGCAGGTGGGTATGCCGCAAAGCACGTTGATTACCGACACTTTGCATCCCCACGTGGGGGACGTACAAGTTCGATACACGCTCAAGGCGGCTAATGGCGGCACGCAAGACGCCAAAAACGTGCATGTCGCCTCTGTGCTGGCGCACGGCGCACCGACCAGCAC
>JAOUGF010000451.1 GCA_029857925.1 Gammaproteobacteria bacterium | reverse complement strand
GAACGCATTGAAGGCAGCACCAGCAAGCAACGGCGTCTGGATCTGCGTCCGTTGTTGTCCGACGCCGGTGTCGCGAAAGAAAAACCGCAGTTCTGCGTACAACCGCACAACGCGCCGTTCGATAAGGGCGAACTGGCCGAACAGATGTTGCGCGACACCTT
The DNA here is from genome assembly GCA_029857925.1 of Gammaproteobacteria bacterium. GTDB lineage: Bacteria > Pseudomonadota > Gammaproteobacteria > S012-40 > S012-40 > CAKKRP01. The sequence continues at coordinate 2,622 of JAOUGF010000451.1, read as the reverse complement.
GAGCGCAATCCAAGGCAAACGCGGCGGCGAATTCCGCTACAACGTGCGTAACGTGCATCGTTCCATCGGCGCGCGCCTGTCCGGCCAGGTCGCTAAGTTGCACGGCAATCTAGGCATGGAAGACACGCCTATCACGTTGCGGCTGACCGGCAGCGCGGGGCAAAGTTTGGGCGTGTGGAATGCGGGTGGTGTGCATTTATACCTCGAAGGCGACGCGAACGATTACGTCGGCAAGGGCATGGCGGGCGGCAAGATCGTCGTGCATCCGCCGAAGTCGAGCGGCTTTTTAAGCCACGAGACCACCATCATCGGCAACACCTGTTTATACGGCGCCACTGGCGGCAAATTATTCGCCGCAGGCATGGCGGGTGAACGCTTTGCGGTACGCAATTCCGGCGCGTATGCCATCGTCGAAGGCATGGGCGATCACGGTTGCGAATACATGACCGGCGGTGTCGTCGTGGTGTTGGGCGCGACGGGTGTGAATTTCGGCGCGGGCATGACCGGCGGTTTCGCCTATGTCTATGACGAGCACAACACGTTTGTGGACAGTTACAACCACGAACTGATCGACATCCATCGCATCAGCACCGAGGCCACCGAGGCGCATCGCAATTACCTGCGTTCGCGCATCGAGGAATTTGTGCGTGAAACCGGTAGCGCGCGCGGCCAATTTTTACTCGACCACTTTACCGATCAAATCGGTAAATTCTGGTTGGTGAAACCGATGGCCTCTGAGTTGCGCACCCTGCTCGATCAACTTTTGAACGCAGCGTAAGACGAGTAATAGACATGGCAAATCCGTTTCAGTTTTTACAGACCCAGCGCAAAGACCCGCAGAAAAAACCGGCGGATGTGCGCATCAAAGAATTCGGCGAGATCTACGGCCAATTCGATGGCGATCATGCCGCCAACCAGGCCGGGCGTTGCCTGTCCTGCGGCAATCCCTATTGCGAATGGAAGTGCCCGGTACACAACTACATCCCGAATTGGCTGAAGCTGGTCAACGAGGGCAATCTGCTGGAGGCGGCGGAGCTGTCGCATCGCACCAATTCGCTGCCGGAGATCTGCGGTCGCGTGTGCCCGCAAGACCGCTTATGCGAAGGCGCGTGTACGTTGAACGATGGCTTCGGTGCGGTCACCATCGGCGGCGTAGAACGCTACATCAGCGACAACGCGTTTGCGCAAGGCTGGCGCCCCGACCTGTCGGCGGTCAAACCCACCGGCAAACGTGTCGCAATCGTCGGCGCAGGACCGGCGGGTTTGGCCTGCGCGGATGTATTGGTGCGCAACGGGGTCAAGCCCGTCGTATTTGACCGCTACGAAGAGATCGGCGGCCTGTTGATGTTCGGCATCCCCGAATTCAAGCTGGAAAAATCCGTGGTACGCCGCCGCCGCGAGATCTTCGAAGGCATGGGTGTGGAATTCCGTTTGAATACCGAGATCGGCAAAGACATCAGCATGCACTCGCTGCTCGCTGAATTCGACGCGGTGTTTTTGGGCATGGGCACGTACAAATTCATGCAGGGCGAATTCCCCGGCGAAAACCTGCCTGGCGTGTATGAGGCACTGCCGTTTTTGATCTCCAACGTGCGTCATTGTTTAAATCTAAAATCATCGCTGCCCTATGTCAGCATGCAAGGCAAAAATGTCGTCGTGCTGGGCGGCGGCGATACCGCGATGGATTGCAATCGCACGTCGATACGCCAGGGCGCGAATTCCGTCACCTGCGCCTATCGCCGCGACGAGGCGAACATGCCAGGCTCGCGCAAAGAAGTCGCCAATGCAAAGGAAGAAGGCGTGGAATTTTTATGGAACCGCCAACCGGTGGAGATCGTCGGCAAGGGCAAGGTCGAAGGCGTAAAGGTGGTCACCACGCAATTAGGCGCGCCCGATGCGCGTGGTCGCCGCAAGCCGGAGGTCGTGCCTGGCTCGGAAGAGATCATCCCCGCCGACGCTGTGATCATCGCGTTTGGATTTCGCGCGAGCCCGTCGCCATGGTTTACCGAATTCGGCATCAAAACCGACGCGGCCGGTCGCGTCACCGCGCCCGCGCGTCAAACCTATAAACACCAAACCGCGAACCCGAAGATCTTCGCCGGTGGCGATATGGTGCGCGGTTCCGATTTAGTGGTGACAGCGGTATATGAAGGTCGCGAGGCGGCGCAGGGGATATTGGATTATTTGGAAGTTTAATTTTTACCCCTCTCCCCCTGCGGGACTTGTGCCCTTTGGGGAGAGGATTACGAAGAGGGAGAAGTCATTGATTGATTGTTTGTCTTACCGTGCGTAGAGCATCTGCCACTAAAAATTAAAAAAGCGACATGTGTATCCCCTCTCCCCTTGCGGGACTTGTGCCCTTTGGGTAGAGGGTTAGGGAGAGGGGGCTGTAGAACAGAGTGGTTTACGTTTGTGCCGTCAAAGACGCACTATGAAATGACGAATTGAACCGTGTAAGAAATGTTTTACGATGGCTTGTGGAAACTTCTGATTAATTGTGGGTGGGAAAATGACTCTGAAAAACGACCGATTTTTGCGCGCATTGTTACGTGAACCCGTAGATCGCACGCCGGTATGGATGATGCGCCAGGCCGGACGTTATTTACCGGAATACCGCGCCAC
>JAOUGF010000450.1 GCA_029857925.1 Gammaproteobacteria bacterium | reverse complement strand
CTCCACCTCCTCCACCTCCTCCACCTCCTCCGCCACCACAACCGCCACCCGCATGAGCTGTTGGAGCCGCTGTTGCAGGGGCCGCAGGTGTATCGCTACGCCCGAAACCAAACATCCGACTAACAGTGCTGTCGCCATCAGGAAACTTGGTATGATATGCATTCACGCCTTTGTGCATTTGCATTGTCAAATTACCTTTTCCCTCACCGCAATTTCTATTTGTTTCCACATCCAACGCATTAATCGCTGCGGTTAAATCTCCGCCAAACTCCGATTCCGCTTTGATTGTTGCACCCGCAGCGAGAAATCCTGCGAAGATACTCGACCTTGTAGCAATTGCAATTTCCTTTAGGGATGCAATATTGCTAGGTCGTATAGTTAACACGCCGTTTGCGCCACCCTCCTGCGCAAAGTGTGGATAAAAGCGCTTTTCTATATCCGCATTTGCGGCGCCAATGGTCGCGGAATCTAGGATCGCGGAAGCGTTCGCTTGCGCCGCAGCCATCTCACTCATCGGCGTCACATGCGCCGAAGTGCCGCCGCTCGCGGTGACGTCGGCTATTAACGCGCGCAAAGTGAGGCCAGGCGATGCCGGGTATGTGTCCCCGAATGCGATGTGCGCCCCCCCGCTGGTGCAGCCGTCCGCGTGATCACAGACTACGCTGGTCAGCGCATCGGCCGTAACAACGATTGCAGTGGGGCCAGAGTAACGTGGATCCAATCGAAGCCTGTAATCACCCGCAATATCGGTGCGCGAGCTTACCAAAGGCACAGTATCAAGTTGACCGTTTTTAATTGCATAAGCATTTACAATGGCTTGGTGCATGACACCTTTGACAACACGCCCTGAAATTTCAGTACTCGGGTTATAACAACCGACCAACACCAAAAGAAAGAAAAAAGAAACCGCGCCGGAATTCGGCAACTTTTGCACCTTTCCCATAACACCCCCTCACGATTATTGAACATTTTTCTAGATAGACAGCGCCGCCGTTGCCTGCGGGACTGCGCATGTCGGAACATGCACTATATGTTAGTTGTTCATAATTATCACATGAGTAGGTAACAAAAAGCAATTGAACGGCAACACATCTACTGCATCAATAATACCAATTAACGCCGACAAACACCTCTGTCGCAGTTAAATCTATCGTGCTTAAATGCGTGCCACCCGGGCCGATTACATCGGTGTAATATTTCCCGCCGACCGATAGACTTTCAGCGTCCAACTTTATCACCCGATAACGCAGTCCCAACGTGGTGCTGTATTTTTTCGCATCACGCCCCTCCAAGCCTAATATCAGATGGGAGCCGATTTCATTTTTATATTTGGCTGACATTTCCCAGCCGGTAAATGAAAACTCGGTGTCATAATAATAATCCATGCCTGTACCCGCCATCACGCGTACGGGAAGATCAAATAGGGTGAAAAAAGAAGGTGTCCTAAACAATGCCGAAGCAGAGACATTGACCCAGGAAAAATTCGCATGTACAAACTTATATTTACGGTCTTCGCGCACCGTGTTGTAACCAATACCGCCTTCTATATCGAGCACTTGGGCCAAATTCAATCTGAACTTAACCCCCAACCCATCCGCACTGCTGGGATTGATATATACATCATGAATTTCGCCGGTCTCTGTGATGATGCCTTTGCCAAGATATATTTTCTGATCGCCAAAGCCGGTGTACAAATAAGGTTGCAACGAAAACCCGTCGTCAAACAGGTCGGCTTCTTCCGCTGTCAATGCCCAAGCACCACCTCCCATACCCATTGCGACGACGCTGCCGAGAAATACGATAACGTTCATATACGTCGACATCTCACAAACACCCTTGTTGCGTTGCATGTTGCCAACCGTTATTCATACATAGGCATAATACATACGCCGTGTTATCATTTGGAAATCTCATCCTACGTCGAACATTTACCATGCTTAAGGTCATCAGTCAGTCCTCGCTTGACGAATTATCTCGCATTGCGACGACCATGCCACGTCGTCGTATGAATAGTAATCTGCACCCCGATTTAAATGACTCGATACACCGCTTTTGCAACGCGCTTGAACCCTGCACCTACCTGCCGCCCCATCGTCATGTCGGCGCAGATCGCTGGGAACTGATGACGGTGTTGCGCGGGTCCGTCGCGGTATTGATTTTTAATGATTTGGGCACGGTGATAGAACGTTTGGTACTTGGCCCGCAGGAAGCCAATTATGCGATCGAAATCCCCGGCGGCACATGGCACGCGTTAACCAGCCTCGCCGCGGGCACGGTGATACTGGAGATCAAGCATGGCCCTTATATCAAGGTAGAAGGCGCTAATTTAGCTGCCTGGGCGCCCGCCGAGGGGACGCCGCAGGCCGACGCGATGGAACAATGGATGCGCACCGCCAGGGTCGGTGCGTGCGTGCCGCACTTTTGAACTCACCAAAGGAAATTAGAGTATGCAACCGGAATTAATCAGCTTCGATCTCTGCCCATTCGTGCAACGTTCTGTCATCACGATGTTAGAAAAAAACGTTGCGTATAAAATCACGTATATCGACCTCGCGAATCCGCCGGATTGGTTTTTAAAAATCTCTCCGTTCGGCAAAGTGCCTGCGTTGCGTGTGGGTGACAAAACCTTGTTCGAATCTGCTGTCATAAACGAATACCTGGATGACATTACACCGCCATCCATGCACCCGCAAGACCCGTTACAACGTGCGTTAAATCGTGCATGGATAGAATTCGGTTCGGAGTTGATTGGTACTCAATACATGTTGAGCATCGCCGCAGATG
>JAOUGF010000448.1 GCA_029857925.1 Gammaproteobacteria bacterium | reverse complement strand
CTTGTTGGTTGGCCAGCCAAATATGTAAAACAGGATAGTTTGATGTGAACAGTATGGCGGCAGGGTGTGTCTCAAATCGCAAGGCGTCGTAACTTTCCGACGCGACGGCAGCGAGTGCCTCAGCAGTCAGGGCACCGGCGTCGGCAGCAAGCAGGCAGCGCTGATAGCGCCATTCAAGTTGCGCGACGTCGTATAGATATACCAACGTAGCGGTGCTGGGGTGATTACGGATATAGTCCGGAAAGTCTGCACCTACATCATTTAGATCACCGCTGGTCGCTCCGACTTCTTTTAGATACGCGGTCGCAACGGCATTGAAACAGTGTTCACCGAGCAGGCGCTGTATGACGGGAAAGGTCGCAGTGAGTGCGAGACGTTGACCTAAGAAAATATTGTTGCGATAGACATTGAGGCGTACCGCGACGTGTTCTTTCGCGCCGAATAGTGAAAAATATATGTCGTCGGCGGTACCCGAGATTATGGCATTGGAAAACTGCGACTGCAATTCACGCAGCGATGACATTGCTGGCCTCCAATATAGACTGCGCCCGCTGAGCCTCATTCAACAATTCTTGTAGTGGCGGCAGGTTCGAGTCACGTTCGATCAGTACGGGGACAGCAGGAAAGCGCGACACCACGTATTCGTATAGCGTCCATACCGCTGCACTCACCGGTTGGTCATGGGTGTCGATCAAAACAGTGGCGTCGTTAAAGTGTCTGATGGAATGACCCGCGAGGTGGATTTCACCGACCGGCGCCGTAGGGATACAATTCAAATAATGGATAGGATCAAACCCGTGGTTGATCGCGCTTACGTATACGTTGTTTATATCCAGCAATATGCCGCAGCCCGTGCGTGCGCACAGTGCACCTAAAAATTCTGGTTCGCTTATGGTGGAATGGTTGAAACTTAAGTAAGACGAAGGGTTTTCAATCAAGATCTGCCGCTTTAGTTGGTCCTGCATCTGTGTGATTCGCGCCGCGCAATTGTTTAACGCCTCCTCTGTATAAGGCAATGGCAACAAGTCGTTAAAATGGCGGCCTTGAAACGCACTCCATGCCAGATGTTCAGAGACTACCCAGGGTTGCGTGCGCAATATGAGGTGTTTGAGTTTTTCTAAATGTGTGACATCCAACGGATCGGTGCCTCCTAAGGAAAGTCCTACACCGTGTAAACTCAGCGGGTAATTGGCGCGTAATTCAGTGAGGGTGTTCACATGAGGTCCGCCTGCACCGAAATAATTTTCACTGTGCACCTCTATCCAGCCGATAGGCGGGTGATCGCGCGTAAATTCTAGATAGTGTTCTGCACGCAGGCCGACACCCGTGAGGGCGGTGCAGTCGGCAAAATCGGAATTGTGCATAAATCCCCCAGTAAATACCGAAGCGATAGGTGGCTATCGCCCCGGCGTTGCTGTCGATCAGGCCTTTGGTTTTAAACTGCTACCGGCTATTTTTTCGCAAGTCCCTTTAGGCAGCGCTATAAAAGCCGTCGGTTCATAATCTTTTGCGGCCTGTCCTTGGCACGCATTGGTGGCGGTTTTGCAGTCATTTTTTCCGGCTTTTACCACGCCGTAACATTTTTCCATGTCCATTTTATCTGCAAACACGCCAGTGGATGCGGTTCCTAATCCAACGGCAAGTGCAGTGGCGATTGCGGATTTGATTAATGCGGAATGTGTTTTCATATGCTCTCCTGGTAAGTGAAAAATCATGTATCGAAAACGCCAGTAGGTGTAGCCCGCGGTACGTCTGCGATTGTTGCAGATGCATCGCGAATCACGCTACCTATGCAAAGCGTGCAATGAGTAGACGCGCGAGGTTGGAGTTCATTACAGGGAGGTTAAAATTTCTTGTTTTTGAAGAAAAGGTTCGCAGGTTATAGAATTAGACAACCTAGGACCCACAATATGTTAACTCAGCGAGAAAACGTATCGGCGTCCCGCTTTCCCAAACCCTTTACCCAATGGGCGCAGGTCTCACAAAGAGGAGAGGGGATTGAACTGCATATTTAATGCGATGTCGGGATTATCCTAGAAACAGCAATTGGATGCTGTGGAGTGTGCGCTTTAGTGTGCGCAGGGCAAGATTTGCAACGCCGTCATGGGCGCGGCATCGCGCGCTCACCCATAGGGCGAATGTTAAATTTTTGATAATCTCATGAGTATCACAATGTTAGTGTTAGCAGTAGCGGTCAACTGCTGTTTCTAGGATATAGGTTCGCTAACTATCTGAAGATGGAATGGGGCGTCAAAGTCAGCGGGGCTGCAGTTGTTTAGCAATAGAGTAGGCAAAAACCGGTATTAGAGGTTAGGCAGCGCCTGCCTTTAAGAGTCAGGTGGGTTCAGGCGACGCTGCGCCTCCATTAGCGCGCGCACTTGCGCATCGACAGAGTATGTCGGCGCGGACTCGCCAAATCCACGCAGGCTGCTGATAGTTGCACGAAACTGTGCGACAAAAACACGGCAGTCGTGGCAAATAAAAATGTGCATACGATACTTTATCCGGTTCCAGCGCGACATACGGCCGGTGACATAATCGCTGGCTAATTGCGTGACTTCCTTGCAGGTAAAATTAAGTAGCATTGTTAAACCTCACCTCGGTGATACTGGTCAATAGCGGCCCACACCTTGAGTCGCGCCCGATGCAACAGTACACGGCAATTAGACTCGTTAATCTCTAGAATATTACAAATATCCATAAACTCTAGGCCATCGAATTCGTGTAATTTCAACACCGCGCGTTGCATATCGGAAAGATTATCAATGGCTTGCGCGACAATTTC
>JAOUGF010000449.1 GCA_029857925.1 Gammaproteobacteria bacterium | reverse complement strand
AGGGTGTGGAGATCCGCGTACGTCAATACGCGACGACCATTATTACGTAATCCCGGCCCCGGATCGTCGAGATTGGTGCGTGGCATATCCACGCGCATATCTACACCGGCACCAAACTCGCTACGCGCGTGTCTCACCTGTATCGCTTGCGCGGTCATCGCCATACCCGTGTGCCCGCTGTGCGCCGCCGCCATGTTGTCATGCGACATTGCGCCCATCATATCACTCGACGTCAACCATTCGAGTTTATCGACGGCGGGCACTGCGGCAGTCATGCCGATGCGCGGCGCGAGCGTGCCGCGCGCGTAGCCGCTACGGTCCATAGACTGCGCAAAAATAGTGTACGCGGTGTCCTGCGGCGTTACGATGACGTCAAAGGTCTCCCCTGCGCCTATCCGCAGTTCATCGACAGTGACCGGCTCCACGGCCTGCCCGTCATTCGCGATCACCGTTAATTTCAATTCAGGAATGCGCACATCAAAAAAACTCGCGGTACCCGCGTTGATGAGCCGTAGACGCACACGTTCACCCGGATTAAAAACACCGGTCCAGTTTCCGGCGGGCGTAGTACCGTTCATTAGATAAGTGTAGGTATACCCCGAAACGTCCGCCAGGTCCGTCGGGCTCATGCGCATCTGATTCCACATCTGGCGTTTTTCTATTGCGGCGGATAACCCTAGACTCGCGGCGTCACGTACAAAATCCGGCAACGTGGGCTTATGAAAATTATAATAATCCCCGTGTTTTTTTAACTTATTAAAAAGCGCTAAAGGATCTTCGTCGGTCCAATCGGAAAGTTGCACGACATAATCGCGGTCGGCGCGTGTATCCGACCCTTGCGCGGGATCAATAATGATCGCGCCGTATAATCCGGTTTGTTCCGCCATCGTGTGCGCGTGGTACCAATAGGTGCCCGATTGGCGCACCGTGAAACGATGTGTGAATGTTTCACCGGGCGCTATGCCGTGATAACTGATGCCGGGCACGCCGTCCATCTGATAGGGCAAAATGATACCGTGCCAATGAATGGCGGTCATTTCACGCAACCGATTGGTCACCCGTAATTCGATCGTGTCCCCTTCGCGCCAGCGCAACGTAGGCGCAGGCAGCGTGCCATTGACGGTAGTCGCGATGCGCGGAGTGCCCGTATAATTGATAGGCGTTTCGCCTATCACCAGATCGAACACCTTACCGCTTAAGATCGGCGCCGTTCCGGTTACGGTGGCCGCAGGCGCCGCCGCCAATGCCGCACGTTCCCATCGCGACAATCCAACGAAAACGCCACCCAAGGCAAGCCCTTGCACAAATCTTCGGCGCGAAAAATCTGCAGGCCTAGTGACCACGGTACGTTTTCTACTCATGCAATCTCACCTCAATGTGCGCGTGTATATCCATCAGCTTGCGGTGGGTGATCCGCGCCGCCGATGTAAAATCGGACTAAACACCATAACCGCCGAACACGAAACTGATACCACGGGATTTCCAATTTACCCGGCATTGAAATATATTGGCTTCCCCCTCTCGCTAATCCTCTACCCAAAGGACACAAGCCCCGCGAGGGGGGAGGGCATTTTTTCAGGCTTATTCGATGCCGGGTCTATAATATGAACGTGACAATGAGCCAGTAGTGTAACCCTTCCGTCGGCCAAACGAAACCCGGTTTTTCCTTCCGTGCCCCCGTATGTCGAGATATGATGACGACATTGTCTAAAAAATCTACATTGACGTTCACTGGCTATTGCGTTGTGGAAAAAAATAAATACAATTCGCCATCCATCGCAATCTGCTGACGGTGACTATTACTATGATATTGCAATCCGCAAACATCCACGACTATCTCCAACGACACCCGGCTGTCGATTGGGATCACCCTGCAATCCAAGCGCGATCCCGCGCGCTGGTCGCAGGCGCTACCTCCGATATTGAAAAGGCCAAACGGATTTTTGAATGGGTACGCGATGCAATCCCTCACAGCAAAGATATCAACGCGGAAATCGTGACCTGCAATGCGAGTGAAGTCCTCGCGCAGGGTACCGGTATTTGTTACGCGAAGAGTCATCTACTCGCGGCGTTGTGTCGTGCGGCGGGCATCCCCGCCGGTTTTTGTTACCAAGTTTATCGCAATCCTGACAATAGCACCGGCGTGCATGCGTTGAATGCCGTGTATCTGAGCTCACTGCAGAAATGGATAAGGCTAGACGCCCGAGGTAATACCGGCGATATCAACGCGCAATTCAGTGTGGATCAAGAACAACTGGCGTTTCCGGTAGATCCGACGAAAGGAGAATTGTTCATCTATCAAACGGTGTTCACTAACCCTGTGCCCCAGGTGGTGGATGTCTTAAAAAAATACACGACGCGTTCCACATTATTCGAGAATTTACCGCCCTTGATTCCTGATGCATTGTTGTGCGCAGAGGATCGGGCGTTTAATGCGACATTGGACTATGCGCCCAAACGTCGTCAATAATGAATAAAAATGCGGCGCAGTTGACGTTGGATATAGAATAAAATCGCCAATGACGCGTGCGCGTTACGATTACTGTCGTGCGCATGCGTCAACCGGTTATAAATCAATAGTTAAGGCGGTTTTAATAGGCGTGCGTGAATATATCCGCCATGATATGCCGTTACCTGTACGCGAAAAATATAGCGCAGCATTCGCGCGGTAATAAGTGATACGCCTATCCGGTCGAATACGCAGGTTGCGGTTCATGAGGTGTACGTGAAATTTGTCATCGAATAACAATTAATCAGTGCTAGTTGTGTGCGAATTTACGTTGAA
>JAOUGF010000447.1 GCA_029857925.1 Gammaproteobacteria bacterium | reverse complement strand
TTGTGAATAACCCACCTCAATGACGGTGCCACCGGTGAAATCCACGCCCATATTCAACCCACGTGTCGCCAAGGACACGATAGAAATCAGAATAAGCGCGCCTGACAAGATAAACGCATGTTTGCGCCAGCGTAAAAAATCGACACTCGTGATTTTGTTAAAGAATTGCATAGCGATTCCAACGCCCCTTATTAAATCGACAATTTGGTGATACGACGCTTACCGCCGTAGACAAAATAAATGACCCCACGTGTGACCATCACCGCCGTAAACATCGAGGTCAGGATACCCAGGCATAACACCACGGCGAAACCTTTGATCGGCCCTGTGCCGAATAGGAACAGCGTGATACCGGCGATCAAGGTGGTGATGTTGGAGTCCACGATGGTCTCCCACGCGCGCTCGAAACCTGCGGTGATGGCGCCTTGCGGCGTCATCCCCGAACGCAACTCCTCGCGTATACGCTCAAAGATCAGCACGTTTGCGTCCACGGCCATACCGACGGTCAACACGATACCGGCAATACCGGGCAGTGTGAGCGTCGCTTGTAACATCGACAACAAGGCCACGATCAACACGACGTTCAATGCCAACGCAATGTTCGCGAAGATACCGAACGCCTTGTACCATAACAGCATCACAACCGCGACGGCCAAGAAACCGATCACCGTTGAGCGCAATCCCTGGCTGATATTGTCTTGGCCCAAGCTCGGACCCACGGTGCGTTCTTCTACAATGTCTACGGGCGCGGCCAACGCACCGGCGCGCAATAACAATGAAAGATCGCGCGCCTCTTTAGAGTTGTCCAGCCCGGTGATTTGGAAGCGCTTACCCAAGCGCTCACGGATACGCGCGACGTTAATGACTTCTTCCACACGTTGCTTAGTAGACACCTGCTTGCCATCAACCACGCTCGTGAATGGTTTGTTTTCGATAAACACCACCGCCATTAATTTACCGACATTGTCTTTGGTGGCATTCGTGAAGATGCGCGCGCCTTTACCGTCGAGCGTTATAAACACCGCCGGGCCGCCGGATTGTTGATCTATGCCTGATGCCGCATCGGTGATGTAGTCCCCGGTCAGCATCACTTGGCTTTTCAGCAATATGGGATTCCCGTTGCGTTCTTTATACAGGCGCGCGCCCACCGGAACACGCCCGGCCAGCGCCTCTTGCACATTGTGTTCTTCATCCGCCAGACGGAATTCCAACGTCGCGGTGGCGCCCAGGATCTCCTTCGCGCGCGCGGTATCCTGCACGCCGGGCAATTGCACCACAATGCGGCTTTCGCCCTGTTGCTGCACGATGGGTTCCGCCACGCCTAATTCATTAACTCGATTACGCAATGTAATAATATTCTGTTGCACCGCGTTTTTCTTGATATCAACGACATCGCGTTTGGTCGGCTCGGCGATTAACGATAATTCTTCACCGCTGCCCTCGTCGCGCAAATCCAGATTCGGAAAATCTTTGGCCACCAGTTTGCGTGCCGCAGCGCGGTCGGCCGCGTCACGGAAGGTGATCACGACATAGCCGCCGCTAGGTTGCGATTGACCACCGCGTTCGATCGCGACATAGCGCACCTTCTCTTGGCGGAATAGCCCGCGGAAATCGCCACGATAGCGTTCCAACGCCTGACCCAATGCGGCATTGGTGTCCACTTCCATCAAGAAATGCACGCCGCCGCGTAAATCCAAACCTAAATACATAGGCAACGCGTGTATCGCAAGTAACCACGACGGCGTTTGCGGCGCAAGGTTTAACGCCACCACGTAGTCCTTGCCCAGACCGTCCGCCAACGCATCTTTGGCCTTTATCTGAGTTTCTGTATTATTGAAACGCACCAATACGCCGGTCGGGCTCAGCTGCGCGCTGAGGTAGCTCAGCTTGGCCTGGTCGAGCAAGGCCTTGGCCGTACCGACGGTGGCCTCGTTGACGGTCACCGCCCGCGTCGCGGAGATTTGCACCGCAGGGTCTTCGCCATAGAGATTGGGTAGCGCATACAGCCCTCCCACGACCATAACGACCAAAATGAGCAGGTATTTCCAGACCGGATATTGGTTCATAAGGCTTTCCTTGACGGATTTTTTAAGCGTTAGTGGATTTGAGCGTTCCCTTAGGCAATAAGGAGGCCACTGCGTGCTTTTGCACCTTAATGACGACCCCTTCCGCGACCTCGATGGCGATATAACTATCACCCATATCGGTGATCTTGCCCATCAAGCCGCCACTGGTGGCGACTTCATCACCCTTGGCCAAGGCCTCCAACATTTTGCGGTGTTCCTTGGCGCGCTTGACCTGCGGGCGGATCAACATGAAATAAAATGCAACGAAGATCGCAATCAACGGCAAAAAACCCAAGATCCCACCGTCTGCCGGCGGCGTCGCGGCACCCTCGGCCCAAGCATCGGAAATAAACAGACTCATTATTGCCCCTCTTCGTGTAACGTGTATGACCAAAGCCCGGTATTATGACATAGGGGCGCGACGGGAATAAAACTCTTTCACATAGTCCGCCAGCTTATCGCTCGCAATCGCCGCGCGTAAGCCCTGCATCAACTGCTGATAATAATATAAATTGTGTAGGGTATTTAAACGCGCACCGAGGATTTCCCCGATTTTATCAAGGTGACGCAGATAGGCACGCGAGTAATTGCGGCACGTATAACACCCGCAGGTTTCATCCAACGGTCGCGTATCGGTTTGATATTGACTGTTACGCAAGCGAATGACGCCGTCGTGCACAAACAGGTGCGCATTACGCGCGTTACGTGTAGGCATCACACAG
>JAOUGF010000026.1 GCA_029857925.1 Gammaproteobacteria bacterium | reverse complement strand
GTCGTGACGTTGATATTGTCCGATGTGATTGGTGATCCGCTCGATGTGATCGCGTCCGGCCCCACGGTCGCCGACGCGTCCACGTTCGCAGAGGCGAATGCAGTGGTCGGCAAATATCAGTTGCGCGATAAATTGCCGTTGTCCGTGACGGCCTATTTAAACAAGGGCTTGTGCGGGCAGGCGCCGGAGACGCTCAAACAAGGGGATGAATATTTGGAAAATTGCCGTCACGTCATCGTCGCCAATAATCGTATGGCGCTGAACGCCGCGTATGAAAAAATTTTCCACTTCGGGGAGCAGGCCAGCATCGTCAGCACCGAGTGGGCGGGGGAGGCGCGTGACAGCGCACGTGCGCTGGCGCAGCGAGCACGCGCGGAATTGGCGGGAATGCGTCCGCATGAACGGCGGTATTTATTGTGCGGCGGTGAAACCACCGTGACGGTGTGTGGCAATGGCAGGGGCGGGCGCAATCAGGAGTTCGCATTGGCGTTTGCATTAGAGATTGCAGGCGAGCGCGGTATTGCGTTGCTCAGCGCAGGCACCGACGGTAATGACGGCCCGACCGATGCGGCCGGTGCAATCGTCGATGGCGATACCGTCGCGCAGGCGATGCAGTGTGGTTTGGACGCGCAACTCGCATTGCAACAAAATGACGCCTATACGTTTTTTCAGCAGTTAGACGCGTGTACCGGCACGCAGGGCCATCTGAAGACCGGACCCACCGGCACCAATGTCATGGATATACAAATGGTGATGTTGGACAAAATAGATGCGGGCACGAGGCAATGAGCGTTTGCAACACCCTGTGGCGACGGGGGTATGCGGGCATGGTATCGTTACAAATCCCCAGGCCACTCGCCCAGGGGTGCAAAAGGAAAAAAGTAGAGGGAGTAAGTCTATAAGCCGGGTTCTGTCGAGGACAGTCATTCCTCTAGGATGCACGTCACCGTACACCTCCAGCAACCTACCCGGGAACCGTGTGGGCCACACGTGCGGGGTGAACCGCGTGTCCCCCTATTTGGTCTTGCTCCTGGCGGGGTTTTCCCTGCCGCCGATGTTGCCACCGACGCGGTGCGCTCTTACCGCACCATTTCACCCTTACCGGCGCTTGCGCGCTTAGGCGGTATATTTTCTGTGGCACTTTCCGTAGGCTCGCGCCTCCCAGGCGTTACCTGGCGCCATGCCCTGTGGAGCCCGGACTTTCCTCCCCCGTCCGAAAACGGCGGCGACTGCCCAACCTACTCCCTCAAACATTATAAAGTTTTTCGCGCCCAGAAGCCAATTTAGTTCAGTCACCGGGGGGCAGTTGCCGCTATATCACTAGGCCTCCCACATGGGCAAAGTGCGGTTTTCAATGACATTACATCAAGATACGCAATTAAAGATGCCTGCGATCACACAAGAAAGCCTGCAGGTGCTGGATATGCTGGCGGCGGAGGACGAGGTGTCACTGCTTACGCTATCGAATTTAATCGCCAAAGATCCGAACCTTACGGCCACGGTGTTGCGTTACGCGAATGCGCCGTTGTATCGGCGCATGATAGAAACGACGAATGTACGCAATGCGGTGAGCCTGCTCGGAATCAAAAACGTACGCCTGGCCGTGGTGGTGGCCTCGATGCGCGCGTTGCACGCGGAGATGACGTCGGAGATGCAGGCGATACTCGAACACTGTACACAGATCGCGGCTACCGCGCGCGTGATCGCATTGTACAATGCGCCTTTTTTAGCCGATGATATTGAGTTGACGGCCTTGGTGCATGATATGGGCGCCTTAGTGTTGGCGGCGAATACACCGAAGATTTACCGCCAGGTTGCGGATCAATTGTTGGCGGATGAGGCGCTGTCAGCGTTGGACGTTGAGCAGCGGTTATTGGGCACGCAACGCGCGGAGATTATGCAACAACTGGCGGTTGCGTTTCGTTTGCCGGAAGTTGTTGTGCAGGCTGTAAACGCGTTTTTCGCGCGCACCGTTTACACAGATGCGAATGACGTGGTCGCGCGGCATGTTGTGGTGTTGCATCTGGCGCATGGTCTGCGCGGCGCGCAACCGAATTGTGTGCCGAATTTTACGCGCGAGATTGCATTGTTGCCGGTCGAAGCGTGGCAAAAGTTGTTGGGTTTGACCACCGAACACTTAAACAAAATTAAAGAACGCGCCGGGTTGGTTTAATCCGCATTTTTTTCTTCCGATTTAAGCTGCAATGCGCGTTCGTATATCGCGTTTCTATTCCCGCCGGTAATCTCGGTTGTTAACGCCACGGCCTGTTTTAGTGGCAGTTGCGCCAGCAGCGGTTGCAACACGTTTAATAATTCGACTTCTTCGACACTCAGCGCGGCGGGCGCGCCGGCGACGACGAGAACGATCTCACCGAGTTGCTGTTCTGGGTCGGCGCTTACCCAGGTGCACAGTTCACCGACGCTGTTTTTGCGTATGGTTTCGTGTAGCTTTGTGAGTTCGCGTGCCAGCGTGGCCTCACGCTGCTCACCCATGCAGGCGGCGATATCCTCTAGGCATTCGACGATGCGGTGGGGGGCTTCATAAAAGATCAGGGTACGGGTTTCTTGGGCCAGGGCTTGCAGGCGTTGGCGGCGGGCTATGCGTTTTGCAGGCAAGAAACCTTCAAATACAAAGCGGTCCGACGCGAGGCCTGCGGCGGATAATGCTGCAAGGGCCGCGCTGGGGCCTGGGATAGGCGACACCGGGATACCCGCGCCGTGCGCCTCGCGCACCAGATGAAAGCCCGGGTCGCTGACCAACGGTGTGCCGGCGTCACTGATGAGGGCGATGCGGGCGCCTTCTTGCAATTGTGCGATCAAACGCCCGCAAGTTTCACGCTCATTGTGTTCATGCATGGCCAGCAGCGGGGTGTTTATGCCAAAATGATGCAGCAGTCGGCGACTATGCCGTGTATCTTCGGCGACGATGACGTCGGATTGCGACAAAATTTGTTGCGCGCGCGCGCTCAAGTCACCCAAATTACCGATGGGCGTCGCCACGACATATAACACACCATTCTTGTTTGACACCTTGCACCACCGCTACGATACTGTGAACACTATACGCTATGTTGGGCCTTGGAATGATGAAACCTAAAGCACTCCGTCTACATTTTTGTTGCAACGCGCTGGTCATGTCCTGGTTGTTCTTGGGTTGTGCGACAACGAGCACGCCTGTAGCGCCACCTCCGGCGGCCAATCTCCCGGCGCCTGTTGAGACGTTGGATCACGCACAGGCCTTGGAGGCGCGGCGTGATTATGTAGAGGCTGCTCTGGCCTTTAATCGGCTGGCGGGCCTTGCCGCGCCACCGCAACGGCAGGTTTTGCAGTTGCGCGCGGCAGATAATCTATATAAAGGCAATATGGTAAATCAGGCCGAAACCGTATTGAAAGAGATAAATTTGGCGCCGATGTTGGGTAATTTGGGGTTTATGCAGCATTACTATGAGTTGCTCACCCAGGCGCTGGTAAATTTGCGCAAAGGTAAAGAAGCGGCCCAGGCCGCCGACCAGCTCGATTTGAGTGTCGTGGCGCCTAACCTGCGTTTAGGGGTTGCGCGGCTGCGCTTAAGTGCCTATGAAATGGCGGCGCTCCCGGTGTCGCAGGCCAAGGCGCGCATTATCATTGATGAATTATTGCCGGACGGCAATGAAAAACTGGCGAATCAACGCGCAATTGTTGACGTGTTGGTATTGACCAGTGAGCAGGAGTTACAAAAAATACTGGCAGCGAAAAACGAATTGACGTCAGGGTGGGTGGAGCTTGCGCAGGTGGTGCAAAAATCCCAAGAACCAGGCCAGTTGGCGCGCGGTTTAGAGCGTTGGACGCGTCAATATGGAAAACACCCTGCAGCCAAAGTATTGGTGGCGGCCCTGGTGCCGCAGACCACGGAGGCGCGCGGCGTGGAGAATATCGCGCTGGTACTGCCTTTTGACGGTGCTTACGCGGCGGCGGCCGAGGCCGTGCGCAACGGGTTTTTAGCGGCTTATTATGCGGTACGCGTGGGGACGAAGCGGCCCGCGTTGCATATTTACAATAGCGGTGACAATCCCTCGCAGATACGCGCAGTGTATGAACAGGCGGTGAATGAGGGCGCCGACATGGTGATCGGGCCATTGCAGAAGGAATCGATTTCCGCATTGATAGACAAGTATCCACTACCGGTGCCGACATTGGCGCTGAATATGGTCGAAAACGGTGCGGCGAACGAAAAATTATTTCAATTTAGTTTGTTTCCAGAGGACGAGGCGCGGCAGGTCGCCGAACGCGCGCGTAACGATGGCCATACGCGTGCCGCAGTGTTGTATTCTGAAGGCACGTTCGGTAGCCGTCTGTTTGGCGCATTTAAAGAGCGCTTCGAGCAACTCGGCGGCAAGGTGCTCGCCGCCGAGGCCTATCCCGGCGACAAGAGCGATTATTCCGCGGCGGTGCGCAATGTGTTGGCGTTACAGCAAAGCGAGAAGAGGCATAAAAACCTAGTCAGTTTGTTGCGGGCCGATATAAAATTCGAGCCACGTCGCCGCCAAGATATCAACTTTATCTTCATGGTGGCGCAGCCACGCCAAGCGCGCTTGATTCCGCCACAGTTGAATTTTCATCATGCCGCCGATTTACCTATCTACTCGACGTCTCATATCTACGTCGGGAAGCGCGATAGTGCGGCGGATCGCGATTTAAACGGCGTGGTGTTTGGGGACATGCCGTGGGTGTTGAGCGGTGAACGGACGTCGCCGTTGGCGCAACGCGTCTATGCGGCGTGGCCGGAGGCGAACCAACAGTCACGTTTATATGCGATGGGTGTGGATGCGTACAGCCTCGTCTATTATCTTGAATGGCTGCGCAATAATGGGAATGCGCGCATCAAATTGGCCACCGGAACATTGTATCTAGACGAGCAACGTCAGATCCGGCGGCAACTGACCTGGGCGCAATTTACCAACGGTACACCGGTGGTGCTGACCGGAAACGCACCCGCCGCGAACCCTAGTTCGTCATCCGCGATAACACCCGGTGACAGTTTGCCTGCGAGTGCGGCGAACTAATGGTCGAAATCGCCGTCCAACGGGGCCAACGCGGTGCGCTCGCGGAGACGGCGGCGCTCGAATATTTGCACGCACAGGGGTTGCGTGCGGTGATGCGCAACTATCGTTGTCGAATGGGCGAGATCGATTTGATAATGCTCGACGGTATGACCTTGGTGTTTGTAGAAGTGCGTAGCCGCAGTCATCATCGCTTTGGTAGCCCTGCAGAGAGCGTAAATCATCGCAAGCAAAAGAAATTATTGGTCACCGCGCAGCATTTTTTGTTGACGCATAAACAGTATGCGCATACCGTTCAGCGCTTTGATATCATGAGTGTTACCACTAAGGCGGAACAACCGCCCCATATCGAATGGATACGCAACGCTTTTTCAACATCCAACTAGGGTGCAACTATGATGAATACTCGGAAGATTTCTTTGGTATCGATGGTGATGACGCTGGCAGCGGCCACGCAAGGTTGCACAGCGATAACCGCCACCGCCGTCGTCGCCGGCGGCACGGGTGCATTAATCGCGCTGGATAGGCGCACCACCGGCTCGATGTTGGAAGATCAAGCGATGGAGATGAAAGCGACGGATGCGATTTACGGCGATGTCGGCGTCGGAAAGTCGGTGCATGTCGCGGTGACCAGTTTTAATAATATTGTGTTGCTAACGGGCGAGGCGCCTACGCTTGAGGCGCGCAGCCGCGTGGTGGAAATCGTGCGCGAAATGAGCAATTCTTCGGTACGTGTGATACATAATGAAATTCGTATCGAACCCACGGCAGATATTCCAGCGCGTACGCGTGACACCTGGGTCACCAGTGAGGCTAAAAGTCGTTTGCTGGTTAATGTCGGCGTCCCCACACGCACCAAAGTGGTGACCTCCGGCGGCAATGTATATTTAATGGGATTAGTTACCCAAGACGAAGCCAAACGTCTCGCAAAGATCGTCGCCGATACGCGTGACGTGAAGAGTGTCGTGACGGTGTTTGAATATTTGGAAGGCGATAGCCGCATCCTGAACGCGACACGCGGCAAGGCGATCGTGGTGGAGCATGGTGGTAGCGCCAACGCTGCCGCCAGCGCGAGCGCCAGCAACGCCCCGGCGCCATCCAGCACGCCGTCCGACGGTGCCGTCACGATACCGTTGCCCGCTACGCCTAGCGGCACGCCGTGACCACCGTCGCGACGCTCCCGGCCGCGTTTTTAGCGGCATTGCGCGCTGCGGTCAACACGGAATTTGTCCATACCGATGTCGCCACCTGCCAAGCGTATGCCTATGACAACAGTCGCCGTCACAGCCTCCCGCAGGCGGTGGTATTAGCGCAGCACGCAGACGATGTACAAGGCGTCATCGCGACCTGTTTTGAATACCGCGTACCGGTGGTCGCGCGTGGACGCGGTACCGGTACCACAGGCTCTGCGGTGCCGATCGCGGGCGGTGTGGTGTTGTCGCTGGAACGCATGAACCGTATTGTGCGCATCGATCCCGATAACCGCATGGCGGTCGTCGAACCCGGCGTCACTAATCAGACCTTGCAAGATGCCCTTGCACCACACGGCTTTTTTTGGCCGCCCGACCCGACCAGCGCCGCGTATGCGACGATCGGCGGCAATCTAGCCTTCAATTCCGCAGGACCGCGCGCCGTCAAATACGGCACACCGCGTGACAACACCTTGGGGTTGCGCGTCGTCACAGGGCGCGGCATCCCCATGCGTGTGGGCACTTACACCACCAAGGGCGTGGTCGGTTATGACCTGACGCGCTTGCTTATCGGCTCCGAAGGTACGCTTGCGATCACCACCGAAGCCACGCTGAAACTGACGCCGTTACCGGAGACGCAACACAGTATGTTGGCGATTTATCGCGACATGCACAGCGCCGCGCGCGCCGTCTCCCGTATCATGGCGCAACCGGTCACACCTTGCGCGCTGGAATTTATGGACGCCAAGGCGATTGCGATGATTCGCAATTATTCAAATGCGAATTTACCGCAAGACGCCGGGGCCTTATTAATTATCGAAGTCGATGGTTCGCGTGCGGCGATAGAAGACGCCGTCGCGTGTGTCGCGCGCGCGGCGCAGGTGGAGGGCGTCTTACGCATCGAGCCCGCCGCAACCCCAGAACAACGCGCTGCGCTATGGGCAACGCGTAAGGCGTTGTCCCCGGCGCTGCGCACCATCGCGCCGAAAAAGATCAACGAAGACGTCGCCGTCCCGGTGTCTGCGATGCCGGAGTTTTTGGCGCGCTTAGAACAGATCACCGCGCGGTATCGCATTACAAACGTCAACTTCGGTCATGCGGGCAATGGCAATATCCATGTCAATTTGCTGATTAATCCCGATGACGCGGATGAATCCTCGCGCGCCTATCATTGTCTCGATGAGGTCTTTGATTTGGTGTTGTCGTTGAACGGCACCTTGTCCGGCGAACACGGCGTGGGCCTGGAAAAACGCGACTATGTCGCGCGCGAACTCGATGCAGAGGCGTTGGACCTAATGCGACAGATCAAATCGGTGTTCGATCCGGCGGGCATCCTCAATCCGGGCAAGGTGTGGGTGCCTTAAAAAAGCGAAAAATGATGTAAAGTCGTGGTGACGTATGAACAATGATTTGCTCGATGATATCTACAATTATCAGCCGGTGAATGACATGCTGGCCACCTCCGGTCAGCCCACGGAGGCGCAACTCAAGATCATTGCGAACGCCGGATTTCAAGTCGTTATTAATCTCGCGTTGCACAATGACCAGCGCTATTCATTGCGTGACGAGGCCGGGTCGGTAAACGGGTTGGGCATGGAATATATCCACATCCCGGTGGCGTGGGAACACCCGTTGGGAAGCGATTTGCAACAATTTTTTGCGGCAATGAAACGCAGTGCGGGCAAAAAAATATTTTTACACTGCGCGGCGAATATGCGCGCCAGCGCATTTTTAGGTTTGTATCGTGTGCTCGAACAGGGCATGCCTCCTGACCAGGCGTTTGATATCATGCAGTTGATTTGGGAACCGAACGCCGTGTGGTCGGGGTTTATAGACCAGATGTTGGCGAGGGTTTCAAATGCGTCATGATATGCACGCTGTGTCCGTCCAAGTGTTGATTTATTTTTCACCAAAAGCCGGGCATGCCCCGTGTGCTGGTTAAAAACTATACCGCGCGCGTTGGCACGCCCGTCGGCAAGCGTCGCGGCGTGGTCACCGCGATGGTTTTTTCTCGCTGCGTATCGCCGCGTACCAAGCTGACCTGCTGCAATGTTACGTCGCATAAATCCGCGATAAAACGCAGCAATGCCGCATTCGCCTTGCCGTCCACCGGCGGGCTTTTGAGGCGGATTTTCAGGCGTTGACCGTGGGGGCCAACCACTTCATTCTTAGTGGCGCGCGGTTGCAGGTGTATCTCCAACACCAACGTATCGCCCTGCCAGCGGTACCACGTCATGCGCTAACCTAGCGTGCGCGCGAAATCCGACAACGGCGCGATCAATAACATCGATAGCAATTGCAATACCACCACCACGATGATAGGCGACAGATCCAGTCCCGAGAACGGCGGCAAAATACCACGCGCACGGCGCAACAACGGGTCGGTCAGTTGATGCAACAAGGTTTGCACGGGATTGTAGTGATCGCGCACCACCCAGCTCATGATGACGTAAATGAAAATCGCCCATTTATAAAGGGTGAGTATCAAATCCAGCAGATGCACCGCCACCATCATCAACAATGCGGGCAGCGACAAGTGCGCGCCGAAGATCAACGCGATCACGCTCAGTTCCGCCGCCTGCAATGCGATGAGGAGCAACCAAGACGCGATGTCTATGCCGAAAAAACCCGGCATCACGCGGCGCAGGGGCACCACCATAAAATTGGTCGCCTTAACGACGAATTGTGCGACCGGATTAGAAAAACTGGCGCGCGCCCATTGCATCATCAGACGCAGCATGACGGCCAATAACAAAAACCCAAAAAAAGTTTGGACTAGAAATACCAGTGCATTGGAAACGTAACTATTGCCCATCTAGCCTTCTCCATACTGCGCGGCCAGAGACGCACCACGTTTTTGCGCGGCGAGCAGCGCGCGTTCGAATAACGCCTCTAATTGGCCCTCTTGCAGCACCTTGATCGCCTGTTCGGTGGTGCCGCCCGGCGAGGTCACGCGGCGGCGCAATTCAGCGGCGTCGGCCTCGCTTTCGAGCGCCAGGCGCGCGGTGCCGAATGCGGTCTGTAATGTCAACAGGCGGGCCTGTTCGCTGGGCAGTCCCATCGCGACACCTGCTTGGTGCAGCGCCTCCATGACCAGCAGAAAATATGCCGGGCCACTGCCCGAGAGCGCGGTCACCGCGTCCATCATGGATTCTTCCGGCACCCATTGCACCAACCCGACTGCGCGCAGGATGTGTTCGGCGATGGTGCGACCCTCATCGTCGGTCCAGGCGTTGGCGCACAGGCCACTGGCGCCGCTTTGTACCAGCGCGGGGGTGTTGGGCATCGCGCGCACGATCGCGAGCTGCGGTGTATCTAGCCATCGCGCCAAGTCATCCATGCGTATGCCCGCCGCAATGCTCACCACCAACGGGCGACGTCGGGCGACGGCCAATGCGATCGCGGTGGCCGCCGCGCGCATTTGCTGGGGCTTCACGGCCAGTACCAGCACGTCGGATTGATCGGCGACTGCAGTATTGTCAGTCGTCGTGTGAATGTTGTATTGGGCGGCCAAGGTCGCGCGTTGTTCCTCGACAGGGTCGCTGACCCACACGTTGCGCGCGGGTACGCCAGCGGCGATCAGGCCACCCACCAGGGCGCGGGCCATATTGCCGCCGCCAATAAAGCCGATGGTGAGGTCTTGCATATGCGTGTCCTACAGTTGAAGGGGATGGTATCAGTGTAACCGATTTGTGATGCAAAAGACGCTACCAAACCCGCTTATCCGCGCGCGCCGAAGATGTCTGTGCCCACCCGTACCAGCGTCGCGCCCTCGGCGATCGCGGCCTCAAGGTCTCCGGACATGCCCATCGAAAGGGTGTCCAAGGCCAGGCCTTGCGCACGCAATTGTGACCATAACGCACGCAACTGGCCAAAGGCGGCGCGTTGCATGTCAAATTCATAGGACGCGGCGGGTATCGCCATCAAACCGCGCAACGTCAGCCTAGGCAGGCCCGCTACGGCCTGTGCGAGGGCGGGTAATTCCGTCACCGAAACTCCGGATTTACTGTCTTCATTGCTGATATTCACCTGTATGCAAACCTGTAAAGGTGGCAGGTGAGCGGGGCGTTGCGCATCCAGCCGTTGTGCGTGTTTGAGTGTGTCTAGGCTGTGTACCCAAGCAAAATGTGCAGCCACATCGCGTGTTTTATTGCTTTGCAGCGGACCGATAAAATGCCATTCCAGTGGCAAATCGCGTAGCGTGTGTTGCTTTACGAGGGCTTCCTGCAGGTAATTTTCGCCGAAACGGGTTTGCCCGGCCGCGTACGCGGCGGCGATGTCTTCCGCCGCACGGGTTTTACTGACCGCCACCAACTGTACGCTACCCTTTACACGTCCAAAGCGTTGTTCTGCCTGTGCGATGCGCTGCAGCACATCCGCTAAACGTTGTTCTATCAAGTGCTGATCCATCATCTTAGGTATCCATCCTCTTTGCCGCTATTAAAAAGGGTCACCGACGTGGTATAAAAAGCTTCGTATCTCATAGGGTTGAAATGACGCGCCATGGACATCGCCGAATTGCTGCAATTCAGTGTTAAAAATCGTGCCTCCGATCTGCATTTGTCGGCGGGTGAACCGCCCATAATACGCGTCGATGGCGAGATCAAACGGATAAATGTGCCACCGCTGGATCACAAGGCCGTGCATACCTTGGTCTACGACATTATGAATGATCGTCAGCGCAAGGACTACGAAGAATTTTACGAAACCGATTTTTCGTTTGAAATCGCCAATCTAGCGCGCTTTCGCGTGAATGCGTTTAATCATAATCGTGGCGCAGGCGCGGTGTTTCGCGTGATTCCAAACCGTATAGTGACGTTGGAAGAGATCGGCGCCCCGAAGGTGTTTCAGGATATCGCATCTTCGCCACGCGGTTTGATCTTGGTGACGGGGCCGACCGGTTCTGGTAAATCCACGACCTTGGCGGCAATGATTAATTTTGTCAACGAGACGACCGCGAGCCATATCTTGACTGTAGAAGACCCGATCGAGTTCGTGCACACAAGCAAAAAAAGTTTAATTAACCAACGTGAGGTGCACCGCGACACCAAAGGTTTCGCGCAGGCCTTACGTTCGGCGTTGCGCGAAGACCCGGATGTGTTACTCGTAGGAGAAATGCGTGATCCCGAGACCATCGCGTTGGCGCTGACGGCGGCCGAGACGGGGCACTTGGTGTTTGGGACGCTGCACACCAGCTCCGCCGCGAAGACCATCGACCGCATCATTGACGTGTTTCCAGCAGGGGAAAAGGAAATGGTGCGTTCGATGTTGTCGGAATCCTTGCGCGCGGTGATCTCGCAGGTGTTGTTAAAACGTCAAAAGGGTGGGCGTATCGCGGCGCATGAAATCATGCTTGCGACCCCCGCGATCCGCAATCTGATCCGCGAAAATAAGGTGCCGCAGATGTATTCGGCGATACAGACCGGCCAACAGTTGGGTATGCAAACCTTGGATCAAAACCTTGCAGAATTGATTAAGCGCGGTGAAATCAATCGCTTAGATGCACGCGTG
>JAOUGF010000446.1 GCA_029857925.1 Gammaproteobacteria bacterium | reverse complement strand
ATCGGCCCGACGGATGAACGGGTGTATTACTATCACCCGGATCATTTAGGATCAACCGGCGCCGTGACCGACGAAGACGGCAAGCTGCATGAACAAGTGGAATACTTCCCGTTTGGTGAGACGTGGGTGCAGAATGGCGGGAATGATAAGGTGTCGCCGTATTTGTTTACGTCGAAAGAGCTGGATAGTGAAACCGGACTCTATTACTTTGGGGCGCGGTATTATGATCCTAGGACTAGCGTTTGGCAGTCTCCGGATCCGATATTGGAGAAGTATTTGCCAGGCATTGGAAACGACAGCAACCTTGCAGGTATGGGCGGGATATACAACTCTTTTAACTTGGGACTCTTCACATACGCCCATCAGAATCCAGTTCGTTATTCCGATCCGGATGGAAATGTTGTGATTGGGATTCCGTTTACAGACAAATATTTTGTATTGCAACAAAAGCCGGGTGGTGGTGTCCGCGCGGAGGTAACAACGAGAGCAGAAGGTAGGCACATCGACCCCGCGCCATCAGGCTTATTTGGGGAGCAAAAAATAGGATTTAGGAATGATGTTCCGGGTGGGCCAAGCACTGATAAAAAAGTATTATTTGAAGCAGCTGATAACATTGAAGGAGCTGTACGTGAAACGAACTTAAGTATAAATGTTAATAGCACAACTGGGGGGCATACCTCTGGTCAGCACCCGGCGAAGGAAGCGGTAGACGTTAATCGTGTTGGTGGATCTAAAGTCTCGGATCCACGCAATCTAGCAAATGTTTCGAAATTCCAAAAAGCGCTTGGAAACCAGCCAAATATATTTAGAAATTATGGTCCTGCTGGACAGACTGAAACTCAAGTGCGTGGCGGTATGAAATCGGTAATACCCGTCAGCGGTCAAGCCGCTGCACATGCCAACCATATCCACTCATCGGCTCCAAACGCCGAGGAACGGAAACTGAGAGAGTAACAATGATTATTGGCAACGTTTTTAGATGTTTTTTCGTGTTCTCTACTGTTGTGATGAATATGAGCGCATGCTCTGGTAACGGCGGAGCACCCATACTTCCGGTAGATGTTACAGGCATTGTTAAGAGATTGTATGTGACGATGCCGCAATTCCAGGGACGTGATATCTATTATACCGAATCTCGAAGCAAAACCATTAAAACGCAAAATTATGGGAAATTAACGCGTCGAGAAATATTAACGATATTTCCTAAAAAATATTTCTACGCCGTACCAGATGGCAAGCTAACATTATTTGATTTAGATATGGCGGACTCAGATGTTAGGTCGACTTTATTGGAAGATGCATCGACAGACAGTTATGGGTATATTCTCGGAAAAATAGGACTGCACAATTCTCCGTGGAGCGTTTTGGTGATAGGTGAAGGAGATGATTATTACCCTCGAAGCGTTGTTGCGTACCCGATTAGCAGTGCCGGAAAAGTTTTTCCGGGAGTGGAAATATCAAATTGGTTGGCGGACGATCTGGAAGATCTTTCAGTAAGAAGCCAGATAAAATATACAAACGATTTAAGTATAACGACGACGATTGTTCAAACAACATACAAGGATATTCCGCCAGAACTGCAAAAACGTGAAATTGTTGAGAGCAATAAAGTTACTGTGGTGAGTTGGAGGTTTGATTTTAACAAGGGGTTCGTCAAAGTACCATAGCTCGAAAAAGGAAACACGGGAAACACGGCGCCACCACCTACGACTGGGGCTATGACTACCAAGGCAGCCAACCGCACGCCCCGACGCACATCGGCGACCGCAGCTTCCAATATGACGTCAACGGCAACCAAATCGCCTGGCAGAACGACAACAACAAGACCAGTCGCGCCCTGACCTGGGACGACGACAACCGATTGCAACGCGTGGAAGAAAACAACCAGATCACCGTCTTCAAATACGACGACAAAGGCGACCGCAAGATAAAATTCCATCACCGCAAAAACAGCGGCACGGGCCAGGAAACGGTCTACATCAACCAATATTATTCCGTGACCAACCGCGCGATCAGCACCAAACACGTCTTCGCAGGCACCACGCGCATGGTGGCGAAACTGATGGGTGGGTCTATCCTATTGCGCGACAGCAGCACGCTGACCGGGCCGAATTACACCGGGGCGAACGATAAACCGAATAATCCAGGTCAGGGCAATGCCTATGGTCGTGACAACGGAAAATCCAATGACCACACCGATCAAGGCAAACACTTAGGCCAAGAAAAGAACGGCGACAAGGGCAAGCGCAACAACGGCAATGAGAAAGGCGCGAACAATGGAAAGGGCAACGGTAAGTTTGCCGACGGTGATTTCCCCGGCCAGGGTCTGGAACACCGCAGCGACCGCGCGAATGAAGTGGCGCAGAACGTGTATAAAAATCCGAACCTGCGCTACTTGACGCAAGACCCGAGCAGTCCGTATTACACGGGCGGCGATGGATCAACGACGGTCGATCCCAACGCGCCGATCCAAAACGCCGATGGCACGATCAACAGTGATCAAATCATCGTGATCGGCCCGACGTCGGAACGGGTGTATTACTACCATCCGGATCATTTAGGATCGACCGCTGTTGTCACCAACGAAGACGGCACGCTGCACGAACAGATGGAGTATTTCCCGTTCGGTGAGACGTGGGTGCAGAACGGTGGGAATGATAAGGTGTCGCCGTATTTGTTTACCTCAAAAGAACTGGATTCCGAGACGGGGTTGTATTACTTTGGGGCGCGGTATTATGATCCTCGGACATCTGTTTGGCAGTCTCCGGATCCGATTCTTTGGAAATACCTAGAGGGT